>WUQU01000492.1 GCA_009889605.1 Candidatus Bathyarchaeota archaeon
ATAAATATAACGCGATAGATGTTGTTATGCCTGTGTACTTACTCTTTATGTCAGATGATATTGCAATAGGTGTACAAGAATCCATTTACGATGATTACGTTTTTGCTTTTGTTGATGCAGATTGGAATATGCACAGTGAAGCTCTGCCAAACAATGATTATTATTTTATGGCACTTGAATGTGTGATGAATCATAGAACAAGAAAAGATATCGATAGTTTCAAGTTAAGCGTGACGAAGTTTAGATTTGTGAAAGAAGATTATCAGATGTATTTTGTCAAAGAACTTGTTTTCGAATCAAGAGCGCAAAGGTATGAAGAGCTTGATAAGGGAGTTTTTGGTAAGGTTGTTGATGTGCTGTATGAGAGATTGATGTCAAATTTGAATGAAAGGCATAAAAGGTGAGGAGGGGATGGTATGAGGATAAGGGAGTTTGTGCAGGTTTTACCAAGACTCATGGCTATGTCAGAGCCCGTTTTGATAATCGGGCATGCGGGCGTTGGAAAGACGACCATAGTCAACGATGTGGCTAAGAGCCTTGGTAAAAAGGTTAAGACGGTAATATTGTCCCAAATGGAACCGGGCGATTTGCTCGGTTTGCCCATTGTGGTGAACGGTAGAACGATGTTTACAAGACCTGAATGGTTACCGCCTGAGAATGAATCAGGGTGGGTTATTTTCTTGGATGAGTTGAATAGGGCACCTTTGTTCCTAAGGCAAGGTATTATGCAGTTGTTAACTGAAAAGCGTGTCGGTGTGCATTCACTGCCTGAAGATGTGTGTATTGTGGCTGCGGCTAATCCTCTGTCTGATGATTACCAGGTGGAGGATATGAATGATCGTGCGTTGTTGACAAGGTTTGTTATTATACATTTAGAAAGCGACCCGGAGAGTCTCAGAAAATATTTACTTAACAAAGGTTTTCCGCCGCATTTGGTGAGGGCGGCAATTGAGACGCTGGAGGAGTTTGGCGTATTTACTGAATTTGCAGCACCGACAAATATTGTTGCAAACCCGAGGGCATTTGAACGGGCATTGAGAATTTACCAACTTCTTCAGGATATGCCTCAAGAAGTGGTTAAAGAGGTATTGAGTGGGATAGTTGGGCAACAGATGGCTGGCAAGTTCATAGGATACCTTGAGGAACGTGCATTGCGCAAGAAGGATTTCTTCGAGGGGAATGTAGAGAGAATACAGAATGTTCCGTCAATAGAAAGGGTAACGGTCCTCTTGCGCATAATGGAGAACCCAGATGAAGTAAGGCTTGTAAAGCCAGAAGTCCTGAGTTTGATGACTCAGGAAGAACTCGCGATGATAATCCGGAACGTTTCAAGCAAACCAGAAGTGTATGTACACGGATTCTTGACACTCAGGGAGATTTTTCCAGATATTAAGGAATTATACTCTGCTATATAACTCTGCACTTCCCAATTTGGGATTGGGGGTATTGAGAATATGACTATGAGACAAAAATTATTAAAAGCGCAGGCTTTTGGGATACATGAACACAGCGACACGGACAGAGCTTTTATGGTTATCGCCTCGAAAGTGAAGATAACGGAAGATGACCGTGTGGAAACTGCTGAATCAACTTTCGATGCAAAAACAGAGGAGTACAGAGTACTGGTCAATACTCGTTTTTTTGCAAGGGTTTTGGAAAAGTATAGCGATGAAAAACAAATCGCGATATTGAGGGGAATAATCAAGCACGAGTTTCTCCATATTGCATCCGGTCACTTGCTTATGATAGGGCAACGTATAGAGGTTCCCGCAGAAAGGCTTAGAAAGATAGGCTTTCCTGAACCTGAAAAAGTTGTTCTGGACCTCAGGGACGAAGCCTTTCGTTTACTTTACAACCTCGCGGCAGACAGCGTTATTAACAGCTCAATAGAGGAACTTAAAGTATTAGATAAGTTGCCACCAGAGGAATTCATTGAACCTAAGCAAGAGATTTCAAAAGACAATTTTTACATCGTCGGTGAAACCAGAATATTCACCGAAGAAATAAACTATGGCTATTCTTACACAGTCGAAGATTTAACAGCGGCGCTGTACATAAAATTCAAAGACAAGTTTAATGATGAAAATTTC
>WUQU01000493.1 GCA_009889605.1 Candidatus Bathyarchaeota archaeon
ACACCCTTGATATCCCCTAAAACTTTTGCAACGCGTTCCTTAATTGTTGACTTTGAATGGCGTATTTTTCTGATAACTACTTGGAAATCATTCCCCAAAAGATAGTATGCCGAGAGGGGCCTGTGAAAAAGGCCAATGGGATAAACTTCAACATTTTTAACAGAAATCTTCTTAACGTCTTCAGCAGAAAATCCTTTCAAAGTGACGTGCTGGGCGGCAACCGCTTTTGTATCCTTTATCCCTGCTATGCGGATATTATCTACACTTATGCCCAGCTGTGCAGCTATAGCCTTAAGGACCATAAAAGTGTCTTTATTACGCTTTACGAGCACACATAGCAAATAAGGCTCTCTTGCTGTGGGACTTAAAACTTGAATTTCACGCGGTTGGATTTCAGCTTTTGAGCCGTTAACCAGTAATTCTTCAACAATAAAATCTTCCACAGAATTCCGAATGGTTCCCCCTATTCCTGGAGTTTTTGTAGCGTAAACTTCCATACCTATAGTTTTTTCAATTTTAGGAATGATCAAAGGACTTGTGCCTTCTATAAAAGCGGAAGCATACCTGTTATCTTATCTATTTTTTCAGAGGGCGCTGGGCCTATTCCCAAACATGTTATCGTGTCTGGCGGAATTTCTGTCAATCCTCGGTCGACAATTAACGCATGCGGCAAAGCTGATTCCTCTGCTTGTCTTTCAAGTTCTAATAGCTCTCTTTCGCTTTTAACCTTAACAACTACTTTACATTGGCCTTCTTTTATCCACGCTTCCCACCAAGCTCTGTGGCTTCGTCGGGCTTCTTCTGCCGATGAAACTGCCGCATGACCTGCCTGCACCGCTATTTTACCCTTACTAAGTTTCAAATCGGAGCGGAAAACGATAACCTGTTTAAACCGGAATTCAGACATACCGTTTCCAACCGTTTTAACATTTGCCGCTAAACTTTAAGAACTTGCCGATAAATAGCTAGCGAAAAAATAGGCTAGAGCCGTAAGAATCCTCGGGTTTATTCCTGCTTTGAGAAGCGCTTGTCCTTGAAAATCTATTTCCTTTAAATTCTTGACTGCCTTTTCCAAATGGATTCTCGTGTAAAAGCCTATTATAGAATCTAACTTTTTATCGGGAATTTTGTCCAGCATTCTTCTAATAAGAAGCATGGCTTTCATGTCGAAACTTAAAAGCTTCATGCAACGCTTTTGATAAGTGCTTAAGGCCTTGGCGGAAAAATCGCCTTCATCTAAAGCTTTGAGGGTAACTTCAGCTGCAATTTTTGCACAGTTTAACCCCAATATTACCCCGCCGCCGGTTGTAGGCTTTACTTGTGAGGCGGCATCTCCTACAACTAGAAAACCGTTTGAGTATACCTTAGGAATGGGCCCACCAAGGGATATAGGGTGAAGAGATTCTCGGAGAATTTTTGCTCCTCGAAGCTTTAAAGAGGCCGTTGGATGCTTATACATGAGCTTTTTAAGAAGATCTTTCGGTTTTCCTTTTTTAGCGGCTAATCCAACTTTAGCTTTTCCATCACGTTTTGGAATAAGCCAAGCATAAAATCCAGGCGCGTAGGCTTTTCCAAGAAAAACTTCAACGAACTCTGGCTCGGCATCTTTAACGTTTTCAATTTCTGCTTGAAAACCGTAGACAATCATATCTCTCCTAGGCGGTTTCAAACCTGCCTGCCTTAAAATTCGTGAAGGTATTCCCTCTGCGTCAATGACAATTTTTGCAGAAGCATCGAAAGTTCCTCCATATTGTTGGACACGGATGCCCTTTACATGTGTTTTGTCGATGATTAAAGATTTAACCTTTGAACTCAGCTGGTAATTGGTGCCTGCTTTTCTAGCTAACCCTGCAATATGTTTGTCAAACAATGTGCGGTTTACTGCGCAGGTTATTGGCGAATTAAAGCGAACTGAAAACGTTGCACCGTTTGGTGAATGAATTTTTGCTCCGTAAAAGACGTTTTCAACTGTTTCTTTTGGCAGCGGATACAATCCCAAACGCTTTAAGTTACTGATGCTTAGGTGTCCCGCGCAGTGTGGCGGACTACCAATTTCTCGGTGTTCTTCAAAAACAGTTACGTTAACGCCGTTTTTTGCAAGGTTTAAGGCGCTGAAAGAGCCGCATGGGCCGCCTCCGATGACTACCACGTCTTGGAAAGTTTCCATGGTTCGCACGTTAAAATTGCTGGAGGCGCTGTAAATTAGGCTGAGGATGCTATGGTACTAGTTCAATTCTTTTCTTTCCGCGAACTAGAGAAGTTGTGCGTATTTTTCCCGCGACTTCCAGCCGCATTAGCATTTCGTTGAAATCCTTGAAGCCAAGGTCTTTGAATTCTTCGCTTATGTATTCGAAAAGTTCTGTGTCTGTCATAGCGCCTTTCTTTTTTAGAGTTTCTAACAGAACGTAGTAGGCTGGGTGGGTTTTCCACAATTTTATTGGCATAGCTATTCTCCTTAGGCGACTGGTGTGGCTGGTTTTTGCACCTGCCGAACTTGCTGTATGAAGCTCTTATACCACTTTTCCATGTCAGGCGTTATCGAAGGTCCCATTCTTTTCATGGCTTCCTCAAAGTCTTTCATTGTGACTTCTTTTGAGTTGATGTCTCTTCTCAAGGCTTGCATCGCTGCTTCTCTGCAAAGCGCCTCTATGTCTGCTCCAGAATAATTCTTAGTTATTGCCGCCAGGTTTTCTATGCTAACGTCCTTTGCCAGCGGCATGTTTTTTGTGTAAATCTTGAATATTTGAAGTCGGCTTTTTTCGTCCGGTTCAGGCACATATATTAATCTGTCAAACCTTCCAGGGCGAAGCACTGCTGGATCAACTATGTCAGGTCTGTTTGTCGCCGCGACTACAACAACATCCTCTAATGATATTATCCCGTCCATTTCTGTTAGAAGCTGACTTATTACGCGTTCGGTTACGCCGCTGTCTGCAAAGCCCAAACCTCGACGGGGCACAAGCGAATCTATCTCATCAAAGAATATCACCGCTGGAGCAGCCATTCTTGCTTTTCTAAAAACTTCTCTGATTGCCTTTTCAGATTCTCCAACCCACTTTGAAAAGACTTCTGGCCCTTTAATTGTTATGAAGTTGGCTTCGCTTTCCGTAGCCACCGCTCTTGCTAAAAGGGTTTTGCCGCATCCTGGAGGCCCATAAAGAAGTATCCCTTTAGGTGGCTTTATTCCAAGTCTTTTAAAGATTTCAGGATTTTTCATGGGCCATTCAACAGCCTCTTTAAGTTCTTGTTTAACTTCTTCAAGTCCGCCTATGTCTTCCCAGTGTACTGTAGGCACTTCAACATAGACTTCGCGCATGGCTGTGGGCGTAACCTCTTTGTAAGCGTTCAGGAAGTCTTCCATTTTTACTTCCATTTTCTCAAGAACTTCTGGTGGTATGCGTTCCTCTTCAAGGTTTATTTGTGGAAGATATCTTCTCAAAGCTTTCATAGCGGTTTCTCTGCAAAGGGCTGCTAAATCTGCTCCCGTATAGCCATGGGTCATTTCAGCAAGCTTCTTTAGGTCTACATCTTCTGCTAGGGGCATTCCTCGCGTGTGAATCTGGAGAATCTCGTATCTTCCCTGCTTGTCTGGTACGCCTATCTCGATTTCTCTGTCGAACCTTCCGGGTCTGCGGAGCGCCGGGTCAAGGGCGCCGGGTCTGTTTGTCGCTCCTATGACTATGACGTTTCCCCTTCCACACAAACCGTCCATTAAAGCTAGGAGCTGTGCAACTACACGTCTTTCAACTTCGCCTGTAACCTCTTCACGCTTCGGCGCTATGGCGTCTAACTCGTCAATAAATATTATGCTTGGAGCGTTTTGCTGAGCTTGCTGGAAGATTTCCCTAAGCCTCGCCTCAGATTCCCCATAGAATTTGCTCATGATTTCAGGCCCGTTTATGGAGAAGAAGTTAGCTTCAGACTCGTTTGCAACTGCTCTTGCCAAAAGCGTCTTGCCGCATCCTGGAGGCCCGTGTAGTAAAACGCCTTTAGGCGGCTCTATTCCAAGCCTCTGGAAGAGTTCCGGATGTCTTAGGGGGAGTTCCACCATCTCCCTTACTCTTTGAATTTCTTCATGTAGGCCTCCTATGTCTTCGTATGTGGTTCTGGGCACACCTTTCCCTTCAGGTGCAGGTTCACTTAAAATTGTAAGTTTTGTTTCTGGTGTAACCTTAACAATGCCGTGAGGACGGGTTTTTGTTACCACGAAGGGTATGGCGTGTCCCAACATCATGACGAGTGTTGTATCCCCTTCAACTAGGGTTCTTTCCATGAGGCGATTTCTAACAAAATTCGTGAAGTCTTCATCCACGTTCAGCCTCATATCCACAGGCGCAAGAGTCACGTTCAGCGCCTCTTTAACTTTGGCGGGTCTAACAATGACATATTCGTTTATGGCTACTCCTGCGTTTTTGCGTGTAAAACCATCTATCCTTATAATGTCACGGTTTTGGTCTTCGCTGTAGGCTGGCCAAGCAATGGCTGAAGTTGTCCTTTTGCCAACTATTTCTATTACGTCGCCGGCGCTTATACCAAGTCTCTGCATTGTCTTCTGGTCTATGCGAGCTATGCCTCTTCCAACGTCTCGTTGTCTTGCATCTCCAACGCGAAGTTGAACTTCACTCATTCAAAAACCCTTCTTATTAACAAGATCCTACGTTCCGAAACAATGTTAATTCTCATATAAAGGTTTAACCTTATTGGCTTACTCTCCTAACCATTAAGGTTTGCACTTGGCTTATTTCACTTATCTGTTCAAATTTTTTCTCCAATTCTTCAAGCACGCCTGTTTTGTCTTCCGGAATTTTTATTGCACATATCAAAGCGTTTAAACCGAAAGCTATGGGTTCTTCGCCATACCCATATATTGTGGCAAATTCCGGCAACGCCTCTTCAATTCTCTTTTTTAAAACATCAAAACTGACAGTTATATCGACTGGAAATATTTTATATGAAATTATTACACTTCCCACTTCTTATCCTCCCTCTTATGGCCCTGTGAAACCGCATTTTGGGCATTTATATGTACGTCCAAACTTTCTGCACTTGGCGCATCGTCTTATCATTATTTCTCCGCAGTTTGGGCACAGAAACTTCGTGGCTTCCGCTCCAGGAGGAATCGGCTTACCACAGTTCGTGCATGTTACCAAAGTTAGGGTTGATGACTTTTCAGTCATCTGCATTCACCAAAGAATGACTGTTCTAATTGTTAAGCTTCCTTATATCTTATGCGTTTCAAAACACATGTCAACGCTATAGCAATAGGCTCGCAAATTTATTATCAAACTTTACACTATAACGTGTTCAGTGGGATTGTTTTGGGCGTAAATCTGAGGGAGCTTGTTCCAAAAACTTCAATAAGACTTGAAGATTTAAGTGGAAGATCCATGGCTATAGACGCCTATAACGCGCTTTACCAGTTTTTAGCCATCATTCGCCAGCCGGACGGCACGCCTTTAAAAGATAGTAGTGGACGAATTACAAGCCACTTGAGCGGTCTCCTTTACAGAACAAGTAATCTTGTGGAACTTGGAATCAAGCCAATTTATGTTTTCGACGGAGTGCCCCCAGCTTTAAAAGAAGCTGAAATTAAACGGCGTATGAAAGCAAAAGAAGAAGCATTGGTGAAGTATGAGCAAGCATTGAAGGAAGGCAAAATTGAAGAAGCCCGAATATACGCGCAAGCCACATCCCGCCTTAAGGACTACATGGCTGAAGATAGCAAACGGCTGCTAGATTTGATGGGGGTTCCATGGGTTCAAGCTCCAAGTGAGGGTGAAGCCCAAGCAGCTCACATAGTTAAAAGGGGTGATGCCGACTACTGTGCAAGCCAGGACTATGACAGCTTGCTTTTCGGAGCCCCTAGGCTTGTTAGGAACGTTACAATTTCCGGAAGGAGAAAACTGCCCGGCAAGAACATCTACGTTGAGGTTGTCCCCGAAGTTGTTGAGCTGGAACAAGTTCTAAAAGAATGCGGGATAACCCATCAACAGTTAATCGACATAGGAATACTCGTTGGAACCGATTTTAACCCCGAAGGCGTTAAAGGGTTAGGGCCGAAAACAGCCTTAAAACTGATAAAAGAATATGGAAGCCTAGAAAATGTCTTACCCCATTTAAAAAACGCCGAGTTTCCAGTTGATCCAAAAAAAATTAAAGAAATCTTTCTTAACCCAAAAGTTACAGATAATTACAAAATAGAATGGAGAGCGCCCGATGTGGAAGGTGTAATCGACTTCATTTGCAAGGAAAGAGATTTTTCCGAAGATCGCGTAAAGAAAGCGTTAGAGAAAATGCAGAAAGGAGTAACCAAATTTAAGGGTAAAACAACCTTGGAGAAATGGTTCGTGTAATTTAAACCGTTTAAATGTTCTTTAAAAGTTGGGCTCATTTTAAATTTTGTGCCCATAGCGTCCAGTCAATGGAACGAAGGCAACTCCACCCAAGTTTTCTTTTTCAATCTTGCCGTCAACACTTTTTGTTACTTTTATAAGATTCTGGAATAGATGTACACTTCCTATTGGGATAACCATGATTCCGCCGGGTTTTAACTGTTCCATTAAGGGTTTTGGAATTTCTGGAGCTGCAGCTGTAACGAGAATCCGGTCGTAGGGCGCTTTTTCAGGATAACCCATAGAACCGTCAGCGCAAATTATGGTAACTCGGTCTCCGTAGCCGGTTTTCATTATGTTTCTTCTGGCTGTATCTGCCAAGTTTTCAATTATTTCCACCGTGTAAACGTGACCCCATTCGCTTCTAGGCGCTTCTCTAGGTGCAACTATTTCTGCTATTGTGGCAGCGTGCCACCCTGAACCAGCTCCAACCTCAAGCACTTTGTGGCCTACTTCCAACTGGAGAGCTTCATTCATTATCGCAACCATGTTTCGCCTAGCTCAGCTTTAAGGCTGAGGCTATGTGGCGCTGAAACTGTTTGCCCAAAACCAATTGGAAGAGGCGTGTCCGTGGCGCTGTAAGACTGCATGTTTTCTGGCAGAAACTTTGCCCGTGGCACGGCACGCATGGCTTTAATCACTTTTGAAGAGCGTAGGATGCCTTCCTTTATTAGGTTATCAATGAGCTTTTCCCAGTCTTTATCCAAGCTTAAACACCGATTAAGTAGAGTGCAGACTAGCATTTAACGTTTGCAGCCTTAAATCAGAGATGCAACTTATTTTACAGTTACCGATTTTGCTAGGTTTTTAGGCACATCCGGGTTGTGTCCTTTTTCGACAGCCATGTAATATGCTAAAAGCTGCAATGGAATTACAAAGGGTATTGGAGACAAAACGTCTGGAACACCTTTTGGTACCTCTATGTAGTCGTCTGCAAGCTTTTTAACTTCCTCATCGCCTTCTTCTATGATTGCTATTATTGTTGCTCCTCTCGCTTTCATCTCCATAATGTTTCCTATTATTGTCCTGTGGGTTTCGTCTTTTGGACAAATAAAAACCACCGGGAACCCTTGCTCAACAAGGCTTATAGGTCCATGTTTGCTTTCGCCTGCTGGGAAAGCTATGGCTGGGACATAGGCTATTTCAATAAGCTTAAGTCTGCCCTCGTAGGCTGTGGCGGTGCTTATACCCCTGCCTAGGAAAAAGAAAACTTTCGCATCTCTGTATTTTTTCGCAACAGCCTTAACATTTTCCTCCTGTTTCTCAATTATTTTTGCAACAATATCTGGTATCTGCTTCAGTTTCGCCTCTAAAAAGTCCATTTCGTCTTGTGAAATTTTCCCTCTTTTCTTTGCAAGTCTAAGTGCCAGTTGGGCGAGAACTGAAAGCTGCGATGTGAAAGTCTTTGTTGCAGCTACGCCGATTTCAGGGCCGGACTGTTGTATTATATAGACTCGTGAAACCCTTGTTAAAGTAGAACCCACCACGTTGGTCAGTCCAAGTATGGTTGCTGCCCTTTGTCGAGCGGCATTTACTGCTGCAAGAGTGTCAGCGGTTTCTCCCGACTGGCTTACCGCCAAAATTGTGCTTTCAATATTTACTGATTTGCCATGTTGTTCAATAAATTCTGAGGCGATTACTGGGTATGTTGCAAGAAAAGCAAGTTTAGAAAACATGTAAGATGCTGCCAAACATGCGTGATAAGATGTTCCACATGCTACGAGGAAAACTTCGCGGGCACGGTCTAGAAAAGTTGTCATCAAATCAAGATAATGCTCCTGCAGTCTTAACGTGTTCCTTAGGCATGCAGGCTGTTCATGAATTTCTTTCAACATAAAGTGAGGATAACCTTGCTTGACAGCCATTTCGGGAGTCCAATCGATAATTTTAGGCGCGCGCGTTACAATGCTCGAATCTGCAATCTTTCTAATTTCATAACCTTCCAATGAAAGGGTTACAAGTTCTCCATCTTCAATTATAACCGCTTTATTAGTTAAAGGTAAAAATGCCGGAATATCCGAAGCGCAATATAACGCGTTTTCTCCTAATCCCAAAACAAGCGGGCTCTCATTTCGTGCGCATACAATTTTATTTGGTTCCCTTGAGGAAATTACAGCAATAGCGTAAGAGCCCTCAAGTTTTCTAACAGTTTCGAGAACAGCGTCTGCTAACCTTATAGACGGATTATTTTTGTAAGCTTCTTCAATAAGATGGGCTATAACTTCCGTATCTGTTCTTGATTTGAAGATATGCCCCTTATTTTCTAATTCAAGCTTTAACTCGGCGAAGTTCTCGATAATCCCATTGTGGACTATGGCTATTTGCCCCCCGCAGTCAATGTGAGGGTGTGCATTAATTTCTGAGGGCGCTCCATGTGTAGCCCATCTGGTGTGGCCGATGCCTATGTTTCCAGGCAAAGAATCAAGGTTGTGAATCTTATGGACTTCGTCAATTTTTCCGCAGTCCTTTTTTATATACAGTTTTTCCCCGTAAATTGTTGCTTCGCCTACAGAGTCGTAGCCACGGTATTCAAGTCTTTTTAGGGCTTGATGAATTATCGGTGCGACGTTTCCATCTTTCATAATACCCCCAAATATGCCGCACATTCAGAACCCTCATTGTTTCCCGTGTTTTCTACAAGCCATAAACTTTTTTATCTAATAAGCATTTTTAATGGAAAAATTTCAATTCTAAAAATTTTTTGCGAGCGTTTCCATCCATTATCTATGTTTAACTATAATTGAAAACTGTTTATTTCTAAGCACCATTAACAAAATTTTTATAACAGGTGAAAACTGCTAAGTCTTACAAACAATTTCCTAAACCCGAATTTTTTCACCGAGAGATATTCTCTGGAAAATTGCAGCGTACCAGAAAAAAGATACTTTGGTCTTATTAAAAGGTGGATAGTGCGTTGTTTCCTCAAGTCTCGCTGTTTGCATGGGCCTATGAGAAAATTGAAGGTGTTAAAGAATGAGGTTTAAACACTTGACAGGGCTAATAATTTTGGCGGTGGTAATTTCCCTTCTTTCATTTTGGCTTGCAATGAATCGGATTACATTTATTTTCTCTATAGCCGCGGTTGGTTATCCCCAAAAACTGGGGGTACGTGGTTCTAAACGCTTTTCTCATCAGCCTCTTCCTAGTGTTAATTAAGTTTAGGCGAAAAGTTGCGCGTCTTCCCTCGAGTGTTTACTTAGCCTTTATTGTTGCTCTTTACATTGAGATGTATGGTTTTCCTTTGACAATGTATTTCTTCGCTTGGTTTTTCGGCTACGAGAATGCAGCTACATTATGGTACTTTCTTGTAGAATTAACAGGCTTTGACTTATTCGTTTATATTTAC
>WUQU01000494.1 GCA_009889605.1 Candidatus Bathyarchaeota archaeon
ACACAGGAATGATTCTTACAGCTCGCGAACCGGCTGAACTGAGAAAAGAAGTTTTAAAAATGGGCGTTTCGCAAATCGATGGCGGTTCAAGCATAGGAATAGGTTCGTATTCGCAAGATGACCCAGAAAAAATAAGAAAGAGCCAGTTTATACTCGGTGATAACAGAACTCTTGAGGAAGTTATTCAGGATCTGCTCAAAGAAGGCTATATACCATCTTTCTGTACAGCATGTTACAGAATGGGAAGAACAGGAGAGCACTTCATGGAATTTGCAATACCGGGCTTCGTAAAAAGATTCTGCACGCCAAATGCTCTGTTCACGCTCAGAGAATACCTCAACGACTATGCCTCGGAAGAAACCAAGAGAATTGGTAATGAATTGATACGAAAAGAAATGGAAAGAGTAAATAGCAGAGAAATGGTTGAGAAGTATCTTGAGAGAATCGACCGTGGTGAGAGAGATGTCAGATTTTGAGAAGTTAAGCTCCATGTTAATACAATACGCAGCAATGCTCAATACAAAAATATGGATATGTGAAAAAATAGGCAGACGTTTGTCCTGCATAGCCCTAGCTGGAGATGAGCGGTACACTGAAAGCTTCATCGTGTATGAGGATGAAAAGTACCTAATGTTCGCTGAGAGGGAAATAGATGAAGATGAATACGTTTTGATTAGAGAGATAATTGAGAGAGTAAAGGAAATGAGAGAACCGAGCGAATCAAGTGACTTGAAGGAATAAAAATCGTTGAGGTGAAGCATATGTTGGATGTAAAGAAGATTCAGAATGTTGATTTGGATTATTTGACGCATATAATTAGCACAGATGAATACGATGAAGAGATATTCAGGACTGCAGATGAAATTAGAAGGAAATATGTTGGTGATGAAGTGTATTTGAGAGCAATCATAGAATTTTCGAATTACTGCTCTCAACACTGTCTATATTGCGGTTTGAGAGCTGAAAATAAGAACTTAACGAGATACAGAATGAGCGTCGAAGAGATTGTTGCACGCGCTAAGTTGATAGCCCAGATGGGAATTAAAACAGTAGTACTGCAATCCGGCGAGGATCCATATTACACAACAGAAATGATGTGCGATATCATCAAACAAATCAAAGAACTTGATGTTGCAATAACACTCAGCATCGGTGAACGAACATTTGAAGAATACAGAATTTGGAAAGAACTCGGTGCTGATAGGTACCTGATGCGCCACGAAACAGCTTCACCGGAGCTGTACGCAAAATTGCATCCCGGTGACACGTTCGAGAACAGAAAAGCGCACTTGTACGAGATAAAAAGACTTGGTTACGAAACTGGCGCAGGCTTCATGGTTGGATTACCTGGTCAGACACCTTACGACTTGGCTTTGGATTTGGCGTTCTTGAAAGAAATCGACGCTGACATGATAGGGATAGGACCATACATACCGAATCCCGACACACCGCTCAAAGATGCAAATGGAGGAGATTTGAAAACAACACTGAGAATGGTTGCACTCGCTCGTATAGTAGTCCCAACAGCTAACATACCAGCTACAACAGCGCTTGGCTCTATAAATCCCTACGGTCGCCAATACGGACTCAAGTACGGTGCGAATGTAATAATGCCAAACTTGACGCCAAATCCGTACAGACCGAATTACTCGTTGTATCCGGGAAAAATATGTTTATTTGAAAAAGACACAGCTTGCGTTGAATGCACTAAGGCGATGATAAAAAGTGTGGGCTTAACTGTTGGCGAAGGATTCGGAAGCAGGAAGAGAATTGATGAAATCTTTGTATAAAAAAGGCGGTGAATATCACCGCCTTATGATTGTTTGTGTACGTGATTTATATTTCTAACTTCATGTACTTAGCAGTCACACCATCAATACCGTTGAGTTTTTGGCAGAGCTCTTCGTGTTTTGTTTCATCGTCAACAAGTTCAAGGATTATAAGCCCAACTGGCGAGCAGTATTGGCCTGCACCTTCATGGAGTCCAAGACGCGTTTTGATGTAGCAGCCGTACTCTGTGAGCAACTTCTGAACTTCTACGGCAGCTTGTTCTCTCTTGTCAACAAGAATAGCCATAACAGTTCTTACAGTGATATCTTTTGCCATGCACTACACCCCCTTTGTTTTGTGGTATCATTATTATATCAAAAGCAGGTATACTTTGTCAAAAGTTTCACTTTGAAAAAATTGTATTGTGTATAGCTAAGTTTCGACAAAAAATGAAGCAGGTGAATTAAAATGCGAACATTTTTGAAGTACGTTTTCGGCTTGTTTGTAATCTTTTTCACATGGTGGCTTTTATCCTACATAATCAATTCTGACCTTATACTTCCAAGACCGCCCTTGGTACTTAAAACGATGGCTTTGGAATTGATGAGATTGGGAGTTCTTGACTCTTTGGGTTCAACGCTTCTCAAAGTCATTGTGGTGTTGATTTCAACCGTAACAGTGGGTGTATTCATAGGCTTCATAATTGGGCTAAATGAGACATTGTGCAACATGTTTAGACCTCTAATTTTGGTTGTCCAAGCGATACCCATAATCACGTGGCTTGCTTTGGTGATGTTCATCTGGGGCATTGGATGGACTGGTCCGGTTGTCGTAAGCATTCTATCTTTGCTACCTCATGCTATTCTCTCGACTGCTGTTGGAATACAGACAACTGACAGGAAATTGTTAGAAATGGCAAGAGTTTACAAGGTCAGTAGAAAAAAGGTTGTAAAAGATATTTACTTAGGCTCCATCTTACCTCAGTTTTTAAGTGCTATACAAGTTATCTTTGGAAACGTTTGGAAAGTTGTCGTCGTATCCGAATACATGTGCGGAGATAATGGTATCGGCGTGTTGATAGCTTGGGCAAGGCAATCTGTCAGCGTTGAGAAAGTATACGCGTACACTGCAATTATCATAATAATAGGACTTACAGTGGAGAATTTCGTTAATAGGTTTATCAAAAATGCACTCAAAAATTGGGAGCTGGTATAGTGGAGCAAGTATGTAGCATAAAGAATAAAATCCTGTTGAAGATCGAGAATTTATCAAAGCATTTCGGACCACTGAAAGTGATAAGTGATATATCGTTTGAATTGTTAGAAGGTGAATCTATCGCACTCCTCGGACCATCAGGTTGTGGAAAGACTACTTTGATTCGTATAATGGCAGGGTTGGTTCACGATTTTCAAGGAAAAGTCGAACTGTACGCTGAACGAATAGGATATGTTTTTCAAGAACCGCGCTTAATACCTTGGAAGAACGTTTTAGAAAACCTTAAATTCGTTGTGGAGGACGAAGAAAAGATACACCAGATTTTAGAATCGCTTAGAATAGATGATTTTGCAAACTACATGCCTTCAAAATTGAGTGGTGGAATGAGGCAAAGGGTTAATCTGGCAAGAGCATTGCTTGTAAATCCACAGCTCTTGTTGCTCGACGAACCATTTGCATCCTTGGATGTACATTTGAAGATATCCATAATCTCTGACATCATTCAGAAAAGAAAAGAAGCCTGCTTTTCCATGGTCGTCGTGACTCACGATGTGAGGGAGGCTTTATTACTTTCTGATAAGATATACTTGCTCAGCGATAAACCCAGCAGAATTTTGGAGACGATAGATGTTTCAAGG
>WUQU01000495.1 GCA_009889605.1 Candidatus Bathyarchaeota archaeon
AAGATCAGAGGGATTTGGACCTGAGGTAAAAAGAAGAATTATGCTGGGGACATATGCACTTTCTGCCGGATACTACGATGCTTATTATAAAAAAGGACTGCAGGTAAGGACACTGATTAAACGTGCATTTGATGAAGCTTTCCAGAAATATGATGTGGTAATAACTCCTACAAGTCCGACAACTGCATTCAAAATAGGGGAGAAGGTGTCAAATCCACTGGAGATGTATATGTCTGATATATGTACAGTGCCTGTAAACATTGCTGGACTTCCTGCTATTTCTATTCCCTGTGGATTTGACAGTAATAATCTTCCTATAGGTCTTCAGATAATAGGAAAAGCTTTTGACGAGGAAACCATCTTAAAAGTGGCATATACTTATTAGCAAAACAGCGGATATAGAAACTTAAAGCCACAGAATCTGTAAAAGGGAATAAAAGTACAACTACAAAGAGGTGAAAAAAGTCAATGGAATACGAGGTTGTTATAGGTTTAGAGGTTCACGCTGAGCTTGCAACAAAATCGAAAATATTTTGTAGCTGCACAACAGAGTTTGGCGGTGAACCAAATACCCACTGTTGCCCTATTTGTACTGGTATGCCTGGCGTTTTGCCAGTATTGAATAAAAAGGCAGTTGAATATGCTATTATGGCAGGACTTGCAACAAACCGAAAAAGAGCAAGGTGTATCAAACACGACACAAAAAACTATTTCTACCCAGATTTACCTAAAGCTTACCATGTTTCTCCGTATGATTTACCGCTTTGTTATGATGGTTATATAGATATTGAGGTCAAGGGTGAAAGAAAGAGGATAGGAATTAAAAGAATTCATATAGAAGAAGATGCTGGCAAGCTTCTTCATGATCAGTGGGAAGAGGGGAGTTTAGTTGATTTTAACAGATGTGGTGTTCCCTTGATTGAGATTGTTACAGAACCGGATCTGCGTTCAAGTGAGGAGACCAGAGTTTTTCTTGAGAAACTGAAGGCAATTTTACAATATACAGAGGTTTCTGACTGTAAAATGCAAGAAGGTTCGCTCAGGGTTGATGTGAACTTATCAGTACGACCGAAGGGTTCTAAAGAGTTTGGGACAAGAACCGAGATGAAGAACCTAAATTCTTTCAGGTCTGTTGTGAGGGCAATAG
>WUQU01000496.1 GCA_009889605.1 Candidatus Bathyarchaeota archaeon
CTTATTCCAAGAGGCATGAAAAGTACTACAAAAATTAGTATTGATCCAAAGATGATAGACATAGATATGTGAGTTCTGCTAAAGAGGAAAGGTAAAGCAACGTACACAAGCGAGCCGTAAAGCGGACCATCTACGGACGCCATGCCGCCTATGACAGAGATTGCCAACAGATCCAATGATTTCGCAATGCCAAAATCGCTAGGGGCAATATAACCTATAACGTGCGCGTAGAGAGCGCCGGCAATGCCTGCCATCATTGAACCTATGGCAAATGCAAGTACCTTTGAGCGCGCAACGTTTACTCCAACCACCGCCGCAGCTGTTTCGTTTTCTCTAATTGCCATCCATGCTCTACCAGTTTTTGAATTTATTAATCTATCCATAACTACGTAAGAAATAAAGACAAAAACAAGCACTAATAAATATTTTTCCACATCCGAGTTCCATAAATATGGGAATTTGATGCCCCTAATGCCAGCGTGCCCGCCAGTTAAGTGTTCTAAAGATCCAAGAAGTTGTTCGATGGCTACAACAAAGCCCATCGTTGCTATAGCAAGATAAAAACCAGATAGTCTAAGAGCAGGAAAACCGATTAATAAACCAAATAAGAACGATATTATTCCACCTGCGAATATGCCAAATATTATAGGGAGATTGTAATCCATAGACAGAATTGTTGACACATATGCTCCGATACTCATAAAGGCTGCATGCCCAATGGAGATTTGACCTGAATACCCCATAATAATGTTAAGACCCATGGAGGCTATTGTGTATATACCCACAAGACTAAATATTGTCATGATAAAAGCATTTCTAATAAGTATGAATGGCAATAAAGCCAATATGAGCCAGAGCATTACACTCGCCTCCTTATATTCCTGCCAAACAATCCTTTTGGAAAGAATATTAGAACTAAGATTATGATTATAAGGGAAATAGTAGCTTTAAATCCTTCGGATATATAATTTCCCACAAGTTTTTCCAAAACGCCAAGAATCAATCCACCGAAAATTGCTCCCATAAATGTTTCGAATCCACCTAAGACAGCAGCAGTAAATCCCTGAATTTGGTAAAATGTTAACATGACTGGAGAAACAAAAACTTTCGGAGCGGCTATA
>WUQU01000497.1 GCA_009889605.1 Candidatus Bathyarchaeota archaeon
CCAAAGCTTTTTCCTTCTTATTCTTTTTTCCTTCTTATTCTTTTTTCCAGTACGAAGATCGATAACAAGCATCAGCACATAGGGTATTGTGAGGTAGACTATTGCAAGAAAAGGATTGTTAAGTAGAACGGTTAAGCTTAACAAATATCCTATTAGGCCACCTTCGTATGCTTTCAAAATGTCGAAGGCTATAAAAGCAAAAAACGTTAGCGCCAGGCAAACAAAAAACTGGACAAGAACGCTTATTTCTTTTCCAAGAATAACCGTTGGAATTACAGATGAAAGGACGAAAACCCATGCAAAGGCAGATATGAAGACAATCATACCAACTTTAGAAATTAGCCAAGCTCCAACGACAGGCCAAAACATGTTAACGTAGGCAACAAGGGTTGTCACCGCGGTCTGAGTGAACATTTGATAACTAACCATCAAAGTCCAAGCGACTGAAAGGTATAGCGGGGCTACCCAAGCTGCTTTACCCAAACTCACCCCAGCCGAAATATCTTAATCGCAATTGTTTATCTTAAATTTTGCGATGCTCTAAAACTTATCCACAAATTATTTTAAATCAGCTAAAACGTGGTGGGCAAAGTTTCATTTGATTAACCTCCATGGAGAACTGGAACAAAAACCACTTCGTCTCCATCTTTCAACATGGTTTCTAAACCATTTAAAACACTTACTTCCCTCCCATTAACAATTATTAAACTGTTAGGCCTAGGATCTCCAAGTTCCTGATCGATTAAAACGTTCGCTAATGCTGGCAATTCTTCAACAATCCTCTTTAGGGCTTCCCTTAAAGGAATAGGAGTTTCAAATTTTAGGGTTATTTTGCTCTTTCCTGATGAGCCCCGAAGACTGCCCACAAATTTAACTGTTACAGCCATTCCGCTAAACCCCAATTAGGCATTATAAAACCACAATGACGGTAATATCGTTAACGTTTGCGCCTGTGGGACCTGTAAAAATGAGGTCGCCTATATTTGAAAAGAAATGGTAAGAGTCGTTTTCAGCTAAATACTCCTCAGCTTCCAGTCCAATTTTCTCCGCTTTGGCTAAGGTTTTCCCATCAGCTAAAGCTCCAGCAGCATCAGTCGGACCGTCAACACCGTCGGTGCTGATAGAAACCACCACAACTCCGTCGAGGCTGCGAAGCTTCAAGGCAGCTGAAAGAACCAATTCCTGATTTCTTCCGCCTAAACCATTGCCTAAAACTGTCACCGTGGTTTCGCCTCCAGCCACAACACTTGCTGGCCTTTGAACAGGATTTCCAGAGTGGGTAATCTCCCGCGCCACTGAAGCCAACACTGTCCCAACTTGTCTGGCTTCACCTTCGAGTAATGTTGTCAAAAGAACCACGTTTAGACCTTCAGACTTTAGGGCTTCATATGCAGCTATGCTGGAGGATCTGTTGTTTCCAATAATAATGTTAAAGACTTTTTTAAAGGCTTCATCACCGGCTTTTGGGGTTTCTGGGATGAGCCCCCTTTCGCCGTCTAACAAAACTTTTCTGACTGATTGTGGGGTTTTTTCCCATAGGCCATATTTTTTCAGAACTTTTATTGCGTCGCTAAAAGTTGTTGAGTCTGGAACAGTTGGGCCTGAAGCAATAAAATCTAATGGGTCGCCTAACACGTCTGAAAGGATTAGATTTAAAACCGTTGCTGGAAAAGCCTTCTTGGCAAGCCAGCCGCCCTTAAACTCGGAGATATGCTTCCGAACAGTGTTTATTTCTTTTATGTTTGCGCCGCACTTAAGCAGTTCTTCGTTGATCCTCCTCTTGTCGGCTATGGTGATTCCGTCCCGTGGTAAAGGCATTAGGCTTGAACCCCCGCCTGAAATCAAACATATAAGGAGATCTTCTTCGTCAGCTTTTTCAGCTATCTCCATTATGCATTTTGTTCCCTCGACTCCGGATTCATCTGGAACGGGATGGCTTGCCTCGTGAAGCCTCACAACACTTGTTTTATGTTTACTTCCTCTCGGAACATTTACAAGGCCAAAAGTAATATACTTGCCAATAAGTTCTTCCAAGGTTTCGGCCATGGAACCGCTGGCCTTTCCTCCACCCACCACGTATATGTTTTTAAATTTTTTAAGGTCAAAAGAGTAACCATTCACGTGAATGACAGAACCCCTTAGCGAAATTTTTGATTTCATTATTTTTTTAGGGTCTGCGGCGTTCACAGCGTTTTCCAAGCTTTTTAGGGCTAAGGTTCTGGCTTTTCTGTCAAGGAGTGTTTCGCCGTTCTCTATGAGCTGTTCCATGTTCTTTATCCTTATCATCCATAAACCTTTCCTTAGGCTTTAGGAGGAAACTTGCGTAAATGTAAGAATTTGAATCTTAATAAGGTATTCCGGAAATTATTACTATGGGAAGGGCACATGCTGAAACCCAAAGTGTATGTAACACGTGAGCTTCCTGGGAGAAGCTTGGAAATAATAAAGGAGTATTTTGACGTTGAAGTTTGGCCGGAATATGGCCCGCCGCCGAAGCAGCACATAATAGAGAAAGCTAAGGACGCTGATGCTTTGGCTACACTTTTGACGGATAAAATAGACTCTGAAGTTTTTGACGCAGCACCAAAACTAAAAATCGTCGCCCAAATGGCTGTCGGTTTTGACAACATTGACGTTAAAGAGGCCACAAAAAGAGGAATATACGTAACGAATACGCCTGGCGTCTTAACTGAAACTACCGCGGATTTCGCTTGGGCTTTATTGATGGCTGTTGCAAGGCGAGTTGTTGAAGCAGACAAATATGTACGCACTGGACAGTGGAAGGTGAGTTGGCATCCCAGCATGCTTTTAGGCAGAGATGTTTACGGCGCAACCTTAGGCATAATCGGAGCCGGCAGAATAGGCGTGGCAGTTGCCAGAAGAGCCAAAGGCTTTAACATGAAAATTCTATATTATGATGTTTTGCCCATGCCGCCTGAAATAGAGAATGAAACAGGCGCAAAACGTGTAGACTTGGAAACCATCTTTAAAGAATCAGATTTCGTAAGCATACATGTCCCATTAACAGAAGAAGCTTACCACATGGTAAATGAAGAAAGGCTTAAGTTGATGAAGAAAACCGCCTTCATAATCAACAATGCACGGGGGCCAGTTATAGATGAAAAAGCCCTCTACAAAGCCTTAAAAGAAGGGTGGATAGCAGGAGCAGCTCTTGACGTGTTTGAACAAGAACCAACACCTGTGGATAACCCGCTGCTCAAATTGGAAAATGTAGTTGTAGCGCCTCACATATCAAGTGCAAGCCATGAAACCCGATCCAAAATGGCTGAGATGGTGGCGGAAAACCTCTTAGTCTTCTTCCAAGGAAAAACGCCTCCGAACCTAGTCAACCCTGAAGTCTTGAAAGTACGTCCCTTAACCAAGCTAATTTAGTTTAGGGCACCGCAAAAAAGTGTAATGGTTAAATACAACTTTTTTTACATTCATTCGGTTTTAAAATGTAGGTGATTTGGATGGCTTCCATTTTCGCGGAAAGGATGAAAATGCTTGGAACGGAAAACGCCTTTGAAGTGCTTGCAAAGGCGAAAGCCCTTGAAAGACAGGGAAGAAATATTGTGCATTTAGAGATTGGAGAGCCGGACTTCGACACTCCTAAACATATAAAGGACGCTGCGGTGAAAGCCCTCTACTCCGGCTACACACATTACGTCCAAGCTGCAGGCATACAGGAATTAAGAGAAGCTATAGCTGAACACATAGCAGAAAGCAGAAAAATAGATGTTGACCCAGAAGAAGTTGTTGTAACCCCTGGCGCTAAACCCATACTATTCTTCGCCATCCTTGCCTGCGTAAACCAAGGTGAAGAGGTCTTATACCCAAATCCAGGATTCCCAATTTATGAGTCTCTGGTAAAATTTGTCGGGGCAAAACCAGTGCCATTACCTCTTAGAGAGGAGAAAGATTTTTGTATAGACCATGACGATGTAAAAGAGAAGATAACAAAGAAGACAAAGATGATAATTATAAATTCGCCGGAGAACCCTACTGGTAGCATCTTAACAAAGGAAGACTTGAAACTTATATCCGATTGTGTCGCCAACAGAGATGATATTTTGGTGTTTTCAGATGAGATTTACAGCAGAATAATTTTTGAAGGAGAACATCAAATCATTGCTTCGTTTCCGGGAATGAAGGAGAAAACAATAATACTTGACGGTTTTTCGAAGACTTACGCCATGACAGGATGGAGACTTGGCTACGGTGTAATGCGGAAAGACATAGCCCAGAAAATAACTCAACTTATGATTAACTCAAACTCTTGTACATGTGCATTCGTTCAGATGGCCGGCATTGAAGCATTGAAATGTTCTCAAAGCGATGTTGAAAAAATGGTTGAAGAATTTAAAAAACGCAGAGAAATCATAGTCTCAGGCTTGAACAAAATAAAAGGAATAAAATGCAAGAAACCTCGCGGAACTTTCTATGTGTTTCCGAACGTATCTGGCACCGGAATGAAGTCTCAAGAGCTTTCAGACTATTTACTTAACAAGGCTGGTGTAGCAGTCTTGCCCGGAACATCCTTTGGAGCCTATGGTGAAGGGTATCTGCGCTTATCCTTTGCAAACTCTGTTGAAAACATCCAGGAAGCCTTAAACCGAATATCTGAAGCCATAGAAAAACTATAGCTTCAGTCTTCCACTTTTTCGCCTATCAAGGTTTCAACTATTTCTGAAGCCAGTTGAATTAGGCTGTCTGCATGTTTCATGGCTTTTTCGCCGTCAACCTCTTCCAATTGTGCCAGCTGTTGGATAGTTCCTTCAATTTCCACCAAACATTTTAAAACTGGGTCGTTTCCAACCTGCATATTTTCCGCTGCTTCTCTGACAATGCCTTCTATGAATGCGGGTTCACCTAGGCTGTAGTATATGGCGTTTCTAGCTTTTCGTATAGCTTCCAAAATGAGACTTTGAGCCATGTAGGGCATTTTTCTAGCGGCTTCAAGCTCAGCTTTTGCCTCGCGTAGATACCGTAAAGCCCATCCACGCCTATACTGGTCAACCATGCTTTAGATGCCTCGTGCTTTCTAAAATAATATGTGCGGGCTAATAAAGTTACTCGCTTTCTCCTGAGCCTTCGCTGGAAGTTGACCCTTGTATGCCGGAATAAACATGGGTTATGTATCCTGCAATCTGATTCCGCACTCTTGTTGTTGCTCCATGCACCAACATGGAAACAACGCGTTTATTTTCTTCAAAATCACCAGAAAACTTGTCGGGGAAACGTCTAATGAGTTCCTTGGCTACACGTTTAACGTGTTCTGTTCGGACTTTTCCCAAATTTCAGCGTCCTCCAAGCATGTTTTGCCATCTTCGCGCGGCACCATTAAAGGCGTAAAGTGAACAACACATAAAACAACAACCCTAATTTAACTTTACGCGTCTAACACTCAAAACATAAATAAAATATGGCATTCACTAACTTAACAACAAGCTTTGTCAAGCTTAACTCCAAAAAAATCTTCAAAATTTCCAGTTATTTGCTCGCTGACCTCTACAACATCCATTTTTTTCACTTCCGCAACAGCCCCAACAACCGTGGGGAGAAAAGCAGGAGTTGTCATTTTACCGTTAAATGGATTTTTAAAATAACGCACTGGACCATCAGTCTCTGTCAAAAAATTGGTCAAAGGGACTCTTTTTACCACCTCGCGTATACCGTTAGAATACGCCACTGGCGGTCCTTCGCTTATGTAGTATCCTCTCCCCACAGCCATTGGCAATACGCCTATGGGATTGCTGAACCAGTGCAGCAAAACCTTTTTAAGATTATAAGAGGGAAGCAGCTCCACAATTTTTGCGGTTGTTCCACGAGAGTGGATTATAACGGGTAAACCTAATTTCTCAGCTAAATGCAGCATTTCATCAAAAACCATTAACTGTTTATCCCATATCTTTTCATATTTATAATCCAAACCCACTTCCCCAATAGCCACCACGGCGTCATTAGCCTTTTGTTTCAAGATAAGCTCAGAAACTTTACGAAGCTGATCTTCAGTTAAAGAGTTTACACTCCACGGGTGAACCCCCAAAGCAGCGTAAACAGTTCCGCGATGTTTTTCAGCGAGTTTTAGGCTTTCAACGCTTGTTTTTAGGTCCATGGAGTTAGAAACCAAAGCAACAACATTGGAGCTTTTAGCTTCGGAAACGATTTCATCAGCTTTCCCAGCATATTCCTCGTCTGAAAGATGTATATGCGCGTCCACATACCTTAGAGGTTTCATTTAGCCATCACTTTTAAGCATAAGACTACGCTTTTAAATGCTTTTATAATTTCCTCTAATATCTGAAGAAGACTAAGCCTATGCGTCAAATTTTGGAAGATACTGCACAATAAAAGATAAATATTGCTTTAAATGCAAAAAGAAGCTACGGAGGAGTGTTTATGGCAGATTTAGAGTTAGCAATTGCTCCCATGCATAGGTTGTGCAAGAAAGCTGGAGCCGACAGAGTAAGCGAAGCAGCTGCAAAAGAGTTGGCTAAAGCCTTAGAGGAAATAGGGATAAAAATAGCTAAAGAAGCTCTTGACTTTGCAATGCACACTGGAAGAAAAACCATAAAAGCTGAGGATATTGAAATTGCAGCTAGAAAGGTTATGGGCAGATAACTCTTAAATCCCCATTTCTTTTTGCATCTCTAAACATTTTGCTAGTAACGCATATAAGTTAGGGCAACGAGTAGAATAACCGCATTAAAAAATTAGGAGATGACAGTTATGGGTGGAAAGAAGAAGCTCAGCCTAAAACAGATGGAGCGTATGCAACTTAAAAAAGACGAGGAAGAGAGAAAGAAAAAGGAAAAGGACAAAGGCGGCTTAAAAGAGAAAAAGCCAGCAGGGATAATTGCTCCAGATTTAAAGGGCGGCAAGATGGTTGAGGAACTAAAGAAAATGCGTGTTCTAACCCCCTATGCAGTAGCATCCCGCTTTAATATACGGATAAGTGCAGCAAAAGATTTGTTAGAACAGTTGGAGGACAGCGGCGTAGTTCAGCTGGTCTCTGGAAACCATGATATCAAGATTTACAAGGCAGTAGATTAATCGACTTCTAAAGTGCCGTTTAAAGGCGTATAACTCTGCCAAAGATAATTGGATAAAAGGGCTCAAATTTGACCTTTCCAGATAGAATATACACCGTTGACGAAGTTAAAGAAGCTGAAAAACTAACAAAAAAGGGTTACAAGCACCGCTTAAAGGTTAAAGGAAACCCCGAATTCAAACGCAAAACAGAAGAAGCGCTTAAACTTGTTAAGACAGCGGGTTATTATGATTTTTTAAGAACATACATACGTGAAATAGTGGAAATTGACGGGTTAACACAGCTCCGTGAAGCTGAAGCCGCCATCTGGGCTAACAAGTATGCTGTGCAAAACCCTGTAGACGCAGCCAGCCTCTTTATACAAAAAGCGAACCACATGAAAGAGTATTTGGAAGGCCAACTTTATTATGGCGGCGAAGCTGAAAGACGCTCAGTGGAGAAACGCATAGAATTCCTTGAAATTTTAAAAAAGAAGAGTCGGAAAAGGGAAGTAAAAGAAGAGTGTGAAAAGCTTTTAAAAAGCTGGAGTGAAAGCGTCTACCTATAACTTCTCCACTTTGATAGTTGTTCCGCTTTTAACCTTGCTGAATAGTTCAAGATTTTTGGTTACTTTGCCTAACACGTTCACAGGACTGTAAGGTTGGGATTCCCCATAAAATATGCATAAGGCGCTTCCCATGGGCCAAAAAGCTATCGTTCCCTTCTCAACAACGCCCTTTGCTTTTTCGTCACCCATTCTGACAGGAATTTCAAAGTATACTTCTTCTTTCCAGAGGGCGGCTCTCCCCTCAAAAGGAAGCTTTCTAACAACCATGTCCACGGTTCTTGGAGCCAAGTGGCGGACAAGTTCGCCTTCAGCCTCACCTAAACCCTCAATTAAGAATTTTATCCTGACCCGCGAAATCTCTTTTTCCTCATTACTCATTTTTTGATTCTCCTCTGAAGGAAAACATCTAAAATCTGTTCTAGAGATAATTGCCCTAATACTTATTTAAGCTCATATTTTACTCTTACTGTCGGCTTATCAATAGCCATTAATCTTCGCAGGTCAACCGGTGTTCCAATTACCACAGCATCACACGGGGTGCGTGCTATCGTTTCCTTAAGTTCGGCTATCTGTTTCTCACCATAACCCACTGCTGGAAGAACCGCGCCCAAGTGGGGGTACTTCGCGTAAGTTTCTTTTATTGAGCCCACAGAATAGGGCCTAGGGTCCACTATTTCCGCCGCCTCAAACTGTTTAGCTATTATTGTTGCTGCTCCATAGGGCATGTCGCCATGCGTCAGTGTCGGCCCATCTTCTATAACCAGCACTCGTTTCCCCTTCAGTAAATCTGGCTTATCAGCAGTTATCGGCGAAGCTGCCTCCAAGATTATGGCATTCTGGTTAATCATTCGCAGGTTCCTTTTTGTGAGGCGCACATTTTCCGGATCAGCAGTGTCAACCTTATTATAATATTGGCCATCTGCACATTAACCTCGCTTGGGTAATATGAAATCTCGTGGCCTGCCCTGTGGGGGTCAGCAACAACTATGTGTAGGTCAGGCTTGAAAAAGGGTAAATCGTTATTTCCTCCATCCCAAACAATTATATCAGCTTCTTTTTCAGCTTCCCTCAAAATTTTCTCATAATCGACTCCAGCATAGACTACTATGCCATTTTCTATGTGGGTTCATATTCCTCTCTCTCCTCAACCGTACAGTTGTATTTGTCAAGGTCTTAGTAGGAGGAAAAGCGTTGGCAAATTTGCTTTGTTGAGTCTCCGTAAGCCATGGGGTGCCTAACAACCACAACTTTTAAGCCTTTGTCTTTCAGGATTTTTGCAATTTGACGTGAGGTTTGACTTTTCCCAGAGCCTGTTCTAACAGCGCCCACGGAAACCACTGGAACCTTGGCCTTAAGCATGGTGGTTTTCAACCCCATCAATCGGAAGTCAGCGCCGTTCGCCAACGCTACAGATGCCCTATGCATAACATAATCGCAGGAAACGTCACTATAAGCAAAAACCACTTGATCAACATCATATTCACGGATTAGCCTAGCCAACTCCTCTTCGGGGTAAATTGGTATACCATTCGGATAATTGCCACCTGCAAGTTCCGGAGGATAAATTCTGCATTCAATTCCTGGGACCTGTGTGGCTGTGAAAGCAACAACCTCATAAGCATTATTATTTCTAAAGTAAACGTTAAAGTTGTGAAAATCCCTTCCAGCCGCACCCATAATAATAACTCGGGATTTTAACATGTTTATGGCTTCCCACAAAACTATTCCCAGTTGGTAGGGAGCTGAATACTACGGAGCATTCTATAAAAACTTAACGTGCAAATTTTATTCCACGTAATGCAAAACGGTTTCACCTATGAAATCTATCTGCTCTAAAGTGACGCTTGGATGAACTGGCAAGGAAAACACTTGCTCTGACGCCTTTTCAGTTTCTGGAAGACGGCACTCTCCAAATTTTCTGTAATATGGCATAAGGTGAATGGGACATACATAATACACTTCAGCACCTATGCCATTTTGCCTCAACTTCTCCACAACGGCGTTTCTCTCTTCACTTTTTGAGCCTTTAAAACGAACAGTGTAGAGATACCAGCTATTCCGGCAGTTTTTAGGCTCTGTAGGCAACTGTAATTTTTTTGCCTTTCCAAGTTTTTCAGTTAACCTTTCAGCGTTTTCCCGCCTCTTAGCGAGGAAAACGGGCAGCTTAGCCAACTGCGCGCAGCCTATTGCAGCTTGAATCTCTGGCATGCGGTAATTGTGCCCTAGAAGAATAGATTTGTACTTTTCCTTTTCCCCGTGACTCCTCAAAAGTTTCAGTTTTTCAGCCATCTCCTTATCATTTGTTGTTACCATTCCTCCTTCGCCCGTGGTCATGTTCTTACTTGCATAAAAGCTCCAGCAAGCCATATCCGCATAGGCGCCAACGGGCTTCCCGTTGTAAACTGCACCGTGCGCTTGAGCAGCATCTTCGATAAGCTTTAACCCATATTCATCAGCTATTTCCCTTATTGGTTTAAGGTCGGCTGGCGAGCCATAGAGGTCAACTGCAACAATTGCCTTGGTCTTTCTCGTTATAGCCTTTTTAATTTTTTCTGGAGAAATATTGTAGTTTTCTGGGGCAATGTCTACAAATACTGGTTTAGCTCCAGCTAGGACAACGGTTTCAGCTGTTGCCACAAAGGTGAAACTAGGAAGAATCACTTCATCGCCATGTTTTATTCCAGCACCAATAATCGCCATGTGCAAGGCGGCTGTCCCGCTGTTGACAGCTAAAGCATATTTTGCTTCAACAAACCTTGCAAACTCTTCTTCAAATTTTTTAACCATGGGGCCTTCGCCAAGTCCATGAGTGAGCACGCCGCTTCTCAAAACTTTGACAACTGCATCAATTTCTTCTTCTCCAATTTGCGGGGCATTTATTGGAATCATGACTAAACCTTCCAACATTGATTATTTACAAGAGTGTTTTAGGATAATAATTGTGTTACTATTCAACAGCCATAATTCTTTCCATTTTATAGTCAATTATAACTTTGAACTGGTTTTTTCTAAGTTCAGCGTCAAGGCTTGCATCGCCAGTGTCAACCCTTAAGCTTTTCAAGTTTTCCAGTTTACTTTTCGTAGCAACAACAATTATGTTGTTTAAGCCTACTTGTCGAATAACTTTTGAACTTATTTGCTGATTTCCCCTTCCAAATATAAAGCCTTGCCCACCTATAGGCGTAACGATGATTTTTGCTCTTTTACCGCGGATTTTCTCAAGAATCTGCCTCTCATTCACGTCTTTAGCTATTAACTTCTTATTACAAAAAAGATCAACGCCCAGAAGGGTTTTCTCTGCGTCCAGAAGATCACCTATTGTGCGGGTAGTTGTTCCAGGACCGACAACGTAAACCACATCGGCTTCCATGTTTTCAATTACGTAAAGGGCTATTGCCGCTTGATTACGCAGCTCGCTTTCAGTCACTGGACTCGCCATTTTAGAGCCTTGAATTAACCATGGCTTGTAGGGAACAAGCATATACCCATACAGTTCTGCGGAAACTCTACCTTTTCTGAAAGCTTCCTCATCCACATCCATAACTTCCGCCTCTTTTAGAGGTAGCCCTCCGAACAGGAATTCTTGAAATATTTTTGCGGCAGCTTCAGGGTTTACGGCGAATACAGCGCTGTGCATTTTAACACCTGTTGGAACCCCTAAAACTGGAAGATCCATGCCTACAGCATTTAACACGTCACGGGCTGTTCCATCTCCACCGCAGAAGACAAGGAGGCTTACACCCATTTCTTTTATTCTTTTTGCAATTTCTATCGTGTCTTTGGCGCTGGTTTCTTTTTTCCTCTCCCCAAGAACAACATGGGAGAAACCACACTTTTGCGCTTCGTTTTCGCCCATTTCTCCAGCGCCCACTATAAGACGTAGATTATCTTTGAGGGCTTTAAGCTCTGATAAGAAAGCTTCCGCCCTTGCCGGCGCCACAGGCTTCGCTCCAAGTGTTACAGCCTTCTTAAGAATAGCCTCTCCATCAGTTCCTTTAAGTCCAACTGCTCCTCCCATTCCAGCAACTGGGTTAACAATAAACCCCAAAGTTTTAGGGAAAATCTCTTTTCCAGACAATTGTTTCTCAACTCTTCTTTAAATTTAGTGTTAACTGGGCCAATAACTTGCTAGCGCATATGGAAATCAAAAATAAACAAAGAGGGGGGATGCTATTGAAGTCTTTTCTCATTCAATAAACTTCTTTTTGACATCGTCTAGCCATGGATAGAGTTTCCTAAGTTTTCGCATGGCTTCTTCAACTTTTTCTTTTGGATATTCATAGGGCAGCAGTTTTCCGCTAAAGTAGTCAGAGTAGGCTTGCATGTCGAAGTAGCCGTGGCCGCACAGCAGAAACAGTATAGTTTTTTCTTCGCCGGTCTTCTTGCATCTCAAGGCTTCGTCGATTGCTGCTTTTATGGCGTGGGCTGGTTCTGGAGCGGGGATTATGCCCTCTGTTTGTATGAACAGTTTTGCAGCGTCGAAAACTTCAACTTGATTGTAAGCCACAGTTTCCAACTGTTTCTTTGAAGCAAGCAGGCTTATGGTAGGCGCTATTCCATGGTAGCGTAAACCTCCGGCATGAATAGGCGGAGGCACATAATCATGGCCTAAGGTGTGCATTGGAACAAGTGGGGTTATTCTCGCCGTGTCTCCATGGTCATAGGTGTATTCGCCTTTGGTGACGGAAGGACACGCGGTGGGTTCCACAGCTACAAAGCGTGTATCTTTTTGCGTTTTCCCAGAAACCTTATCGTAGTAGAAAGGCCACATAATTCCTGAGAAGCTGCTTCCACCGCCTATGCATCCATATATTACATCTGGATAGTCTTCAGCTATTTCCATCTGTTTTTTGGCTTCTAACCCAATTACTGTTTGGTGCAGCAGAACATGGTTGAAGACGCTGCCTATGCCGTAATTAGTATCTTCGTGTTTAAGAGCATCTTCTACAGCTTCACTTATAGCTATGCCTAGACTGCCAGGGTTATTTGGATCCTCTTTTAGAATTTTTCTGCCAGTTTCCGTGTGCTCGCTTGGGCTTGCATAAACCTCCGCCCCATAAGACTCCATCATAATCCTTCTGTAAGGCTTCTGTTGGTAGCTAACTTTAACCATGTAAGCAGTGCATTTTAACCCAAACAGCATACAGCCGAAAGCCAAGGCGGAACCCCATTGGCCTGCGCCTGTTTCTGTTGCTAGCCGCTGGATGCCTTCTTTCATGTTGTAGTAGGCTTGAGCTACAGCTGTGTTAGGTTTGTGGCTTCCAGGAGGGCTAACTCCCTCGTATTTGTAGTAGATTTTCGCAGGGGTTTTTAACGCTCTTTCGAGTCTCACAGCCCTGAAAAGCGGGGTGGGCCTCCAAAGCTTGTAAACTTCTCTCACTTCCTCAGGTATGTCTATCCAACGATCCTGACTGAATTCTTGAGCAAGGATTTGTTTTGGGAATATTTTTGGCGCTACCCCGCCACCTGGAGCTTTTATTTCAGGGTCTATGAAAGGCGGCAGCGGTTTTGGAAGATCTGGCAATATACAGTACCATTGTTTGGGTAATTCTTCTTCATCTAGGAATATTTTTGTGGATGGCATGCGATTTTGCGCTCCTAAATTGTGTTGAGAAAAGAACTTACATGTTATATTTAAGTCTTTTGAGTATAATTTTGTACATGACCACGAAAAACTTCACTTCAATTCTTCAAGCGGAATGTTTACCGGTTTCTGTATTGCAGAAATATGAACTATTTCTTTGGAACATGCAATGTAGTGCCACGTGGATTTCGGCGGCAACAGTTCACCTTTTAAGGCAGCTTCAATAACTTTATGTTTTGAGTATTCTTTGCCGTTTTCTGAAGTTTTGACGCCGATTTTGGGAGATTTGTAATCAACAAGGATTACTGGTATTTTTGAGCACCCCAGAGCTTGCAGCGCCTTTATTCTATGGTGCCCGTCAAGAACTACGTTTGTGTTAACGTCAACTACTATAGGCTTTTTTAGGATTCCGTCAGATTCGATTTCAGCTTTAAGAGCGGCAAGCCTTTGCTCATCGACTTTCTCGTGTCCTTTCAAAAAAAGCATGTTGACTATGCGAACATCGATGAAATAATCATTTTTTAAAGTTTCAACTGAAGATTTCATGTGCGTTCGAGCCGCTAAGCCATTGGAGCGGATAAACATATTTATACTTTGTTGAACAAAAAAGTACATTGAGGAGCTAAAAATGTGGAACACCATAAAAAAGTATTTGGAAAATTATCCTGAAAGATTGAAAGTGGCACGCATACTTGTAGAAAACGGGTTAAGTGTTAGAAAAGGAAAAGTTTACCTTAACGAAATTGAAATTCCGCCAGTGCGTATCGCGCGGGTAGCTGGCGTTGATAGACGGACAGTTAACGAAACAATAAGCAGTATTGGGGCTAATCGCGAGTTACGTTTAATTTTTGAGGATTTAAGGTCGGCGGGGCATTCCCTTAAAGAAATTGCAAGACACTTAAACTTCGGGGTTGTTGAAATAACTCCTGTTGACGCCAGAACTCCAGGCATATTGGCGAACGCAGCCATGATTCTTGCAAAAGGCGGTTTAAGCATAAGGCAAGCAATTGTTGACGACCCAGAGCTTTCTCCAGAGCCCAAACTCACCCTTATCGTTGAAAAGAAAATTCCAGGAGAGCTCATCCCAGAACTTTTAAAGATACAGGGAGTCGCCAAAGTTTCTGTTTACTAGAGGGGCCTAAATGTTCGGGTTTTCGAAAGCTGTTATCACCAATTTATCGCCTCTTTTTTCTATCTGCACTGTAATGTGATCTCCTGTTTTTGTCGCCATAAACTTGTTCCATTGAAGAGTTGGAATGCCCTTCGGAGTAGCTTCCACCCAAGCATAGGTTTAGTTATCGAGCTGTAATACTATATGGGTTGTTCCATCATCTACATACTTATATTTGCCCAAAACTTTTGCACTAACCTCCGTATAGGTTATTACTCCAAAAGGTTTCAGAAAGTCTAACCTTGTTTTGCGTACAAGCTGCTCGCTTGTTAAGCCTTCATCGCCTATGGTTATGGCTATTTTACTGGTTTCTTCAGCGTCTAATATTGCAAAACCAGCTAGGTATATGGTTTCATCCGGCTCCCATGTGCCTTCCCACCAGTAAATAGGCACATACCACGCTAGCCGATATTTGCCGGGCGAGATTTCAACCAGATATAAGAGAGGCATTTCAGCGTCGTAAATGCCTGCGGCGGGTTTTGGAAGCCTTCCTTCAACAAAGTCTTAGGCAGTCACGCCCGAAATGTAGTTAGCCTGTCTGAAGTCATAGAAGAATATGCTGTTTCGTGTAGCCTTAAAAACTCCAGAAAGGGTCCGCGTAGCTTCTGGACATGTCGTTCATATAAGAGCGAAAATGAATGTTGCGATCCCACCATAAGCCTTCGAAAAAGAGGAACAAACCTATGAAAAGCGATGCTAAGCGTGAAGGTTTCTTCCACCTAGTCTGTTTAGGCGGTATTGGGATATACCACACTAAAGCCCATATCAAAAGAAATATGAAAAGGTTCAATCTTTCACTATGTGCAATTAGTTTAGATCAAGGGATTATTAGAAAGTTTTGCCGCCTATAAAAAAGATTGCACAGTTGTAGGCGACATATGCCGGGCAATTTTAACGTTAATAGAAACTTTAAAGCAAACAGTAAAACAACAGTAGGGGGCTACTATGCTTTTTTGTCATGTTTTCCATCTATTTTTGTTTCTAAATTAGAAAAACTTATATTGTAATGCTGTTTTTGTTTGAGACGCATTAGGAGGTTGTTGGTTTGTCATCACCATCAAGTGGAGTCCCAGTTTTAATATTAAAAGAAGGTTCAAGCCGTTCAAGAGGAAGAGAAGCTCAGCACACTAACATAATGGCTGCAAAAATAATAGCTGAAACTGTAAAGAGTTCCCTCGGCCCGAAGGGAATGGATAAAATGCTTGTAGACAGCTTTGGCGACGTAACAATCACAAGCGACGGACGCACAATTCTAGACGAGATGGACGTCCAGCATCCAGCAGCGAAAATGATGGTTGAAGTAGCTAAAACCCAAGACAACGAAGCTGGAGACGGAACAACCACTGCAGTTATACTTTCAGGCGAGTTACTCGGCAAGGCTGAAGAACTAATTGGTAAAAATATCCACCCAACCATAATAATAGACGGATACAAAAAGGCCGCAGAAAAAGCGTTGGAAACCATTGAGAAAATAGCAATTCCCGTAGACTTGAACGCTAAGGAGTACATAAAAAAGGCAGCAATGACATGCATGGCGAGCAAACTTGTGGCGGATCAAAGAGAGTATTTAGCCGATTTGGCTGTCGAGGCGGTTCTTGAAGTTGCAGAGAAAATAGACGACAAATACAAAGTAGATATAGACGATGTCAAAGTTGAGAAGAAGCCAGGAGAATCCGTAAGGGATACGAAGCTCATAAACGGCATAGTTATAGACAAAGAAGTAGTCCACTCAGGCATGCCAAAACGCGTTGAGAACGCTAAAATCGCTTTGCTAGACACTTCATTGGAGATTGAGAAGACGGAGTTCGATGCAAAAATAAATATTGAAAGCCCAGAGCAGATGGATGCTTTTCTAAGACAGGAAGAAGCTATGTTAAAGGACATGGTGGAGAAGCTTGCAGCAATAGGTGCAAACGTGGTTTTATGCCAGAAAGGCATAGACGACATGGCTCAGCACTTTTTGGCTAGAAAGGGAATCCTCGCTGTTCGGAGAATCAAAAAGTCAGATATGGAGAAATTGGCGAAGGCTACTGGAGGAAAAATAATAACAAACCTAGATGACGCTAGCCCAGCAGACTTGGGCTATGCAAGCTTGGTTGAAGAACGCAAAATCGGCGACGACAAGATGACCTTTGTTGAAGGATGCAAGCACCCCAGAGCAGTTACAATCCTGATAAGGGGTGGAACAGAACGCATAGTGGACGAGGCTGAACGCTCACTTCACGATGCTATATGCGTTGTCCGAGACATAGTCGAGGAGCCAAAAGTTCTACCTGGAGGAGGAGCACCGGAGCTGGAAATTGCCCGTGTGCTTAAAAAATATGCGGAGACTCTTCCAGGAAGGGAACAGCTTGCAGTCAAAAGCTTTGCAGAGGCACTTGAAGCGATTCCAGCAACGCTTACTGAAAACGCTGGCTTAGACCCTATTGACATACTCTCAGAACTAAGGGCAAGACACGAAAAAGGCGAAACAACTGTGGGAATAGAAGTCATCTCAGGAAAAGTTACAGACATGAAGGAAGCAGGAGTCTTTGAACCCATCTCAGTCAAGAAACAAGTGATAAAATCGGCAACAGAAGCAGCTTCAATGATCCTTAAAATCGACGACGTTATCGCAGCTGGAAAAGCCAAAGCTCCCCCAATGCCGAAAGGTCCATCCGGAGGAGAATATCCGGGCGCTGGGGAGTATTAGAATACGTCAACAAAAGAGAAGAAAATTTTGATAGGTCCTCCAAAACTCACCCGTTTCGAGAAGGCAAGAGTGGTTGGGGCTAGGGCCCTTCAAATATCCATGGGCGCCCCAATTCTCATTGACGTGACAGAAGGGTTCTCAAGCCCCATAGACATCGCCTTGAAAGAGCTTGAGGCAGGAATACTGCCCATAACCATTAGGCGTACACTGCCAGACGGCACATACCAGGATATCCCGTTAAAGTGGCTTCTAGAGAAGGCGTAATTTCTTTCTATCCTTTATAATGGCGGTGGAGGAGGAGGCGGAGGAACCCTCTGGGCCTCCTTTGCTACCATCGCATAGTAATAAACTGTTAGAGAGATTGGTATAACGGGTTGGACGAAAGCTGCAGCGATGCTGCCTACAAGAGTGCTGAAAGCCCCAAGAGGTTGCCCAACCAAACTTCCAATAAAAGACGCGAAGATCATCGCCAAATAAACTATTAAAAGTAAGGCGAAGGTTTTTAGCCAACGGTAACTTACGAGTTTTCTGCTTCGAGATAGGCTTTCCAAAGCGCCGACGTCTTCCACCATTATTGTTGGGACAACTAGAGAAAACATTATTGAAAGGATTATTCCAGGGATTATAAAGGCTAAAGCACCAAGCCCAATCAATATCCCAGTTATCAAAGCCGCCACCAAAAGGGGAACAAGCTTGCAGATCACAAAGGTAAAGGCTTCTGCAAGGCTTGCCTTGCCTTTTTCCATAAAGTCTGCAGCGCATTTAACGCAAATTCCGTTTACAACAGTGTCCATTATCCATGATGTTATGGCTAGAATAAGGGTCATGGCTAAAACTGCCACTGCAAAGCTCCAAAACCAGGTTTGTATCGCTTCTAGGGACGCCCCGGGTTCTGGAATATTAGCTACGGCTGTTGCAGTAAAGTTATAGACTAAGGAGCTTAGGATCCCAGTAACTATTGCTACAGCCAAAAAGGGTATGAAAAATGTCAAAAAATTCTTAGAATAGATGATGAAAGTCATCTTTAAAATTTCTTCCAAGGGCAATTCGCGTTCTGGTTTTTTGATAATACTCATTTGAATAACCCTCTATTGTTTTGCACGTTTTTGGTATAAATTAATTTTGTGCGGTTAGTTTTTTCAGGTTCTCTTTTGCTGTTTCAAGGGTTTTCCGTATTCTTGTCCAGTGGGCGCCTTGCCAATAGATTTGTCCGCATTTTGGGCATTCCCAGAACTCGTTGTAATATGAAAAAGTGGTTTTTTCAACTTTATCTGCAACTTTCTCTTTTGGCAGTGGCTTTACTTGCGTATTGCATTTTGGGCATCGAGATGTTGCCATGTCTATGTCTAGGTTTATGCCGAATTTTTGGGCGAGTTTTGCCAGTTGTTCCGCTTCTGCTTTGCCTTCTATGTAGAAGGCTTGGACTCCTTTGGCTGCGGCTTGTTGGTAAAGTTCCAAATCTCTTGTGAGGAGAACCCGCTTCTCTTTTTTGGCTATGGCAATTAGCTGCGGGTCATCAAGCTTATTCGAGTATTTCACGTTGTGTCCTAACATGCGAAGCCAGCGAGTAAGCTTTCCAAGCATTCCATCAGCGATAAACTTCAAGTTTCGCTACGCCCCTTAATTATTTCACCAAAACCTTTTTTGTCGCGTATTTCACCGTCATCC
>WUQU01000498.1 GCA_009889605.1 Candidatus Bathyarchaeota archaeon
AATCCACCAAGCTTAACCCGTTTTTCTCTGCATACTCTTTTAGCCATTTCGGAGCCCAGCTTTCTAAGACTGATTCGGGGATGGTGGGCTTATCTTTCTCTTCCATCCCTTCCCGCCTTGCTACAACAGGGACTAAATAACACATACAATGCGGGTGGGCTGGTAAGCGTGGTAGTTTGTGTTTTGGATGTACTCCTCTACCAAGCCCATAGTCTACTGTGGCGTAAACATCGCATATATCCGCTCTCGGATGGCTCCTTGAAAGCCTCCATTGATAGCCCACCACCTCTTCCTCATCCTTCGTAAGTTCCACGACTGCCTTCATGTAAGCATGTGCCGTCTCTGTCCATGCAATCGTTTTTAGCCTGTAAAGTTGCTTATCATACACCCACCACCTAACTGCTTTATTTAGGAGTTCCATTTTCCCTTCCCGTAGCGCTTCTTCAATTTCTTTTAACAGTTGTCTGCCTGCATAGTATGTCCCTTCTTTGCTTCTTTTTTCTATATACTTCTCAACTTTCCTTTTGATTTTCTCCCATGTTTGTTTGCTTTCTGCGTTGACGAGTAGCCCTTTTGTGCTTTCTTCGAATTCCTTAAGCCACTTCGGGAACCGCTCTTTAAGCACTATTACAAACTCTTGCTGTTCTAAAGCCTCAATCGTGTATTGCATTTGATACATCAAAGCCTTCACGCCGTGGTCATATCGTATGCCTTCCATGATTGTGTTTTTTAGTCTTGTAATTGATTGTTGTGAGAAGTCCCAGAAGCGTTCAGAGAGTTTAAGTCTATCATCCCAGCGCTGATTGATGATCTCTTGTGCTATCTGCATTGCGAGGGCATCTTTCTGCAATTTTGCAGTTTTGTTTACTGCATCTACAACGTGCTTAATAAGTGCTGTGATTTTGTGATATAACTCTTCTGCGAGTTTTCTAAGCAGTGCTTCAGTCTGTTTGTCTATTTGATAGTTCTGTTCTTTCAGTCTGTCTATAAGCTTATCCGTTTTCTCTGAAAAGTCTTTTTCGATCTCCTCCCATTCAGATAGAAACCACTCCAGAAAAAGCCTACGGACATGTTCCCAGTTCATTCCCAGTTCATCTTTTAAGTTCAAGCCTGTATTTCTGTAAAACCGCAGGGTCGGGTTCGTAGTTAAACCACAGAACTTCTGTTGCCCGTGGCTTGTTCTTGTGTTTGTTGTTTACTGTTATTCCATATGAGGGCTTGCACACGTTGATTTCTACATAAGGGAAGCCTTTCAGTTCTGCGTCGTATAGCTCGTTGTGATAATTGCTTAGGATCCATTTGCCTTTCACTTGTTTTTTTAGCCGATTGAGAAGTCGGAGGTGGTCTTCCTTTCGGAAGGGCGTGTCGTAGTAATGCTCTACCCCATAGTAGGGCGGGTCGCAGTAAAAGAAAGTCTTTTCACTGTCCCATTTCTTCATCACATCCTCAAAGTCAAGACATTCTATGAAAACATTCCCCAAAAGCCTTTTGTGTATGCTTCTTAATCTAAGCATTGCGTTTTTAAAGCTTTCTGCTTTGCTCCCCCCCTTAACGCCATAACCGAACCCACGATAAGGTGTTCCTCCGAAACCGCTGTTCATTAGAAACAGTCCCCCAACTGCACTATCCACATCTCCAAGCTCTACTCGTTTCCCTTTTAGCTTTTCTATAAGTTTTCGTCTTATCGCCCTCGAGTACACAAGCCACCTAAACTTACTCCAAAACTCATCATAGTAAAAAGCCACGCAATAGAATAGATTTGCGATTTTGGAGTCTGCGTCGTTCAAAACCTCTACTCTACTTCTTTCTTTTGTGAAAAACACATGCCCTGCACCTGCAAAGGGCTCAACATATATTTCGTGCTCGGGAATAAGCTCCACGATAAGTTTGGCGATGTAGTGTTTCCCGCCGATGTAGGAAAAGAATGTAAGCTTTTTCTTTGCGGGCTTCATGTTAAACCTCCTAATTCGTTTTTCATCTGATTATCCAAACCCTCTAACCCATACAATTCGTTCTCTATTCTCTTCATTGTTGTGTCGTCAATCTCAGAACCAAGCAGCAACCTTGCTATGTATTTTTTCAGTTCTGCGTCAAAAGTGGCGGAGATGTTCAAACTCAAGGCATCCATCGCCTTCCTTAGCTCTCTTTCTACATCTCTGTAACTGAAGTCTTTTTCATAGATAATCGTTCCTTTGAAGCCGTCCTTCCCTTCCCACTTCGCTACGAGGTCGGCTATCCTATACTCTGCTTGTTCAAGGTTTTGGGCTATTTGTGTCAATAGACTGTTCAAGTTCTGAAATTCAAACTCCAGAGCCACGCCGCTCTTTTGCTGTTGCGTGCCCTTAACAAATTCAAAGTTCGCAAGGGAGTAGATCATGTCTATAAGGGTATTGATGTATTCAAGGTAAACTTTAGCTGGGCTTTCGGGCGGTGCAATAAAGTCAGGCTTTCCGCCTTTTTCGGGGTAGTATCCGATGAAGTTCTCTGTTCCGATAATGACACTCCTTAATTTCTCTTCAGCGACCTGGTCTGGAATGGGGATAGTCAAGATTGGAAATGTGGAGTTTCTCAAGATTTCTCTGAGTTCTGAAATGGCGTTGTAAAGGTCTTTGCTGACTCGTGCGATGTCGTGTACGAAA
>WUQU01000499.1 GCA_009889605.1 Candidatus Bathyarchaeota archaeon
GAATGCCGCCAGAATATGGGTCTATAATAAACAAGTTTGTTCCAAAGGGATCTGAAGTGACAAAGAGCTTGTTATTGCCTAGGGTTAAACTTTTAACGTTGCCCCCGACAGGGGTTCGCCAAACCAGTTTCCCATCAGACAGCCTTAGACAAGTAACATACCCTGCCTCTATCCAACAATCACAGTGTTGTTAAATATAGGGGTGCGGCCGAACTTGGGTAATTAGATAATTGTTGCATTCGCATCGAGCTGCCATAAAAGTTGCCCTTTGAATTCGTCGAAACATGCTATCGATGTACCGTTATCATAATTCCATACAAATACACGCCCATTGCTGATGATTGGGGGATTATTAACCCTCATGTCGTACTGCCAGAGAACTGATCCATCGTCAATGCTAAAACAGAATAATTTATCACCATTGTCCCAGCCACCTGCAAAAACATGGTTATCTGCAACCGCCCAGCCCCCAATTCCAACATAATTTGGAATAGACCCATAGGGATATTTCCAAAGTAATTTTCCATCTGAAGCCTTCAAGACGTAAAATCCGTCTCCCGTCGTAAACGCTCTTCCAGCACAAAGTGAAAAAAACAGGAGCGCTTTTAGATGCTATACTGGAACTTAGATTTGGAGCAAAACGCCACAAGGTTTTCCCATCGTCCTCGCTAATACAGTTTAATATGGATCCTCGAGAACCCACAAACACGCTTCCATTTTCAACATTGATTTGGTTGGACGCGGTGTATCCTCCTAAACTTTGGCTCCATAGAGTTTGACCATTTTGCTGGTCAAAACAATACAGATCGCCGTCAAAAGTTACAGTGAACACGGTATTTTCTGCGTTCATAAAGTATCATGCTTAATGGAATTATAAAGGCAATGAGCAGAGACAAGGCTAGGACTAGCTGTCCCATCATGCTGAATTCGACAATCAAGAAAAACCAGAAGGCTACAGTTAATATCAGTATTGCCTTTGCAAAATCACCTATAAACCCCAAGACTAAACCTCAAATCA
>WUQU01000500.1 GCA_009889605.1 Candidatus Bathyarchaeota archaeon
CATCGGAGATATTACAAAGCTTGGCAAACAAGAAACTTTCATTCGGCAAATCCTTAAAGAAATCAGCGAGAAATATGGAAGCCGTTACAGCTTCTCTAAACTTGCAAGTGACATAGAAACTACACATGTTACGACAATTGACTATCTTGAAACTCTCGAAGAATCCTTCATTGTCAATATCCTATATGCTTTTGACTTTAACAAAAAAGACATAAAATTCAAAGGAGACAAGAAAATATTCTTCCAAGACCCGTTCATATTCCACTCCATCAAAAGTTTCCTTACAGGAAAAGACGTAAACGAAGTCATCGACGAAACACTGCAAAATGAAGAACTCGTTGGTAAACTGGTTGAAGGAATTGTTTCATCACACCTGATAGCAAACCAAGAAATCCCTATGATGCGCGCACCCAAGACCTTCTTATGGTTCTACTATGACACACGAGGAAAAGAAATAGACAACATACTTAGAACTGACGAAAAATACACAGCAATTGAAACCAAATATCAATGCGAAGTCTCTTCCAGAGACATTTGGAGAATCCCTCAGATAAGAGAATACATAATACTTACTAAAGAGGACCTGAGAACAGAGGACAATGTCATCTTAGCGCCCGTAGATTTAATGCTTGCAATTATCGAAAAATCAAACTGGACTTTATAGATTTTGGCCAAATTAACGACGAAAAAAGAAAAATGAGGATTTGCGGGGGAAATCTCCGCTAAAAGCGCAAATAGGCTACCCCGGCATGTTTTCCGGATTAAGTATGATTTTAGTGCTTGCTTATTTACGTTTTCTGAAGAATAGTAGTCCGTCATTTTCGCAAACGTATTCAAATCCTTTACTCGACAGTTTCTAATTCTTTGAAGGTTAGTTCAGATTTCACTCTTTTGCTGCATAAACAATCTAGTTTACATACAAAAGCTAGGACGATGGCGAGAATGATAGCTATCGGAAAATAGAATGGGAAGATGGAACTGGCAATATTTGCTTCAACAAATAGTATGGTGTTTGCTGCGTTTGTGGATGATGATATAGCCATGCAGTAAACAAGCTTCCTTTAGTGGAGTTATAAATCCACGTATAAGAGATCGAGTAAAAAAGCATGAAAACAACGAACCAAAGGAAATTATGATAGTTAACTGCCATGGCGCTATCTTTGACTGCAAAATGTGGCCAATGCCACAATGCCCAAAACACTCCAATAATTAGGCTCGAAATTAACGCATTGTATTTCTTTTGCAGTGCGGGTAAAGCGTAGTCTCTCCATCCTATTTCTTCCCACATATTCATCAAGAAGCTCACAATTAGAATCGGCGGAAACTCAGCCAGCTTCATCAAGTCCAGAGCATATGTTCCTCCAGCTATAGACCATAACAAGACTGCACAGAGCGCAAGAACCAAGGGAACAAAAACAGCTACTAAAAACCATAACTTTGAAAAGCCCTTACGACTGAACTGACCGAACAAATATTCCGCTCCGCCTCTCCCAAATTCAAGTTTGGCCACTATAAGCGCGGCAATCGTTGGAGAAACGCCGCCAACAATCACAAAAACAAAAACAAAATCTGAGGGAAACATGCCATACGAAGCCAATATCCACGGAGCATATGCTATACCGCCAATTAACAGAACCAAGCTGAAATAATAAACAATGAACCTATCCAAAATAAATGAACCTCCACCCCATGTATTGTCAGTCTTTTCTCCAGCAATATCTCGCATAGATCGCCAAACCTATAATGAAAAATATGATCGATGATGATGCCGTTAGGGTTATTTGGCTAAGCTCCAATGGGTTGTAGCCAGCCATTTTTCTCCTATCAAAATGTAGATGAGAGAAGAGTTAGATGCGGATATCGGATAGATGCGTGAAAAGAACTGTAAAACAGGAATAAGTTGGCTATAAGTCGTGAATATTCCAGACGTGAAGCTTGTTATCAAGGCCACTCCTATTCCTGTATAGAGCGCACCTTGCTCACCCTTAATCATCGTTCCCAAAATGAGCCCTATTCCACTCGAGGCGAGGATCGACAGTAAAATGTAGCCAGCGCACTGCAAAAGACCGACCTCTGTCGTTGAGAACTTTGACCCTAAAAGAACCCCGATCAGAAGGACAGCAATAATGGCTATGAGGGAGAACACTAGAAACGCTAGATTCCGCCCTACAAAATCCTTAAACTGGCTGACTGGCATCGATTTAAGCTTTGAGAGCATTCCTTTATTTCTATCAGCTGCAATGTTGCCGGGTAGATCCACCATTCCCGCAATCATTACCGCATAAACAATCATTGAAATGGTGAACGTGCCTCTGAAGGGCACTGCCTCGCTTTCCGGGGCATTTGCCAAGAATACAACTTTAGCCATGATAAGCCATATAATGGGAAAGAAGACTGACCAGAAGACTAAAACCTTGTCTCTCAAGAGCTCCTTTATTACCCTAACAAATGTAGCGATTATCTGGCTCATTGGGGTTCACCGCTTTGTAGGCTTTTCTGAGTTAACTTGAAGAATACATCCTCAAGCGAAGGTTTCACCGTTTCTATCTTGGTTACCTTGCATCCTAGCCCGTCAAGTATTCTAACTATTTTAGGAGTAGCCTCCTCTGCCTTATTTGAGTAGATTCTGTATCCTGTTTCAGTTTCAAGCGGCATTTTGCCCTCGTTGAAGCCGGATAGGATTCCAGAGACTTTTTGCTCTTTATCGAAGTTTCAACGTTTATCGCGTTCTTAAGCCCTATTTTATTTGTCAACTCCTCAGGTTCGCCTTCTGCAAGTATTCGGCCTTTATCCATCAGCCCAACTCTTGACGCAGCTTCAGCATCTGCGCCTATGTGCGTGGTCATCAGCACGGTTATACCCTCCTTTCTCAAATCATTAAGCATGCCGAGAAAATCTCTTCGACCTGACGGATCAACACCCGTGGTGGGCTCATCTAAAATGAAAACTTTAATTGAGGGAAAAAGCGCTGTCCCAATCTCAAGCCTTTTACGCATTCCACCAGAATATGTAGAAACCCTCTTGTCAGCATCCTTGCGGAGTTCAATTTGCCCAAGATTTCATCAACCGTCTTCTTTGCTTCGCCTCCTGAGTAGCCAAGTAAACCAGCAAAATACATCAAATTCTCCCTTCCAGTAAGCAATGTAGAAGAAAAGTTTTCTTGGGGAATATAGGCGACAAGTTCTTTTGCTCTCTCAGGAGGTTTACCGTAAATTTCCACCCTTCCACTAGTTGGAAGTCTCACCGAAGCAATTATAGACGTAAGCGTGGTTTTACCCGAGCCATTTGGTCCCATTAAGGCATAAAATTCGCCCTCCTCAATTTCCAGATTCACACCCCTAAGAACCTCAATGTCACCATATTTTTTCGTCAAATTTTGCACGAGAATAGCATTTTCAATTCTCATATTCTTCAAAGCGTTCCCCGCCTTAAACTAAATACCAAATTTGGCAGAATGACGAGAAAGTAAGGAAAGCGGTAACTTCCTCAAACACCCAAACCAAATCTGACTGAAATTTATTATACATATCTATTTAATTTTTTCGTAAACCATCAAAATCATAACAATTTTGACTTTTACAGGTTAAAGCAAGTTTGCCCGACTTCCGGAAAACTCCATTTAGTTACGCTTAAGGGAGGCGATGTCACAATTGAACATTTAAAGCATTTCCAAGCCCTCAGTTCACTTCTGTGGTGTTTTAGATTTTTCAACCTACTGCTTTTCTACGCGCAACATGCAAAGGCGGTTTATCGCTTCAAACACACTACGCATGCTCTAAGCGCACAAAAAATTATTTATTTTTGGACTGGCGTCATGGTTGACGATGAGGAATTATGAGCTATTTGTTGGAGGTTGAAGATCTAAAAGTTGAATTGGGGGATAGGCTTGTACTTGAGGATGTAAGCTTCGGGCTTAGAAGCGGCGAGATTCATGTTCTCTTTGGGCCTAATGGTTCTGGGAAAACAACTCTGGTTGGCGCCATAGCTGGGTTACCAACATATAGGGTTGTTTCTGGCAGAATACTTTTCATGAATGAAGATATTACGAACAAAAGTGTCGAGGAAAGGGCGAAGCTTGGGATTAGTGTGGGTTTTCAGAACCCGCCTGAAATCACAGGCGTAAAACTTGAGGATCTTCTGAAGCTTTGTCTGGGCAAAAGCCGGAGAGATGAATTCAGCATGGATGAAATACGCCTCATAGAGTCTTTTAAGCTTAAGGATTTCCTAAAGAGAGAAACTCATGTAGGCTTCTCCGGAGGTGAAAGGAAAAGGTCTGAAATCTTGCAGCTGTTGTTTTTAAAGCCTAAAATATTGCTTTTGGACGAACCTGATTCAGGAGTTGATGTTGAAAGCTTAAAGCTTATCACGGGCGAAATCCAGCGGTATATCGACTCCAGCGGAGCCTCAGCGCTCATTATAACCCATAAAGGTGACATACTGGATTACATCAACGCAAAGTACGGCTGTGTGTTGCTCAACGGCAAAATTCACTGCTTTGCAGATCCTATGCGTGTTTTTGAAGACATCAAACGAGAGGGGTACGAAGGCTGCGTTAAATGCCAACTGAAAAGTGAGAAGAAGTGGTAGATTTGGCTGAAAAAGGCGACTTAAAAAGCATACCTCACGAGATTCTTGAGGAAGCCTATAAAGCTGGAGCCGCAAGTGATGATAAGCGAGCCGGAACCTTTTTCCACATAGACCAGTCAACGGTATACTCGAAGGTAAACGAATTATTCAAAGGAAAAATAGAACTCATGGACATAAAGGATGCACTGCAAGAATACCCGTGGCTTAGCAGTTATATGTGGAGGACAATACAAAAAGAGAAGGACGAATTCACAAGAAGGGTTGCTGAAGACTTCAGCGGAGGCTACTTTTTAAGGATTCTACCTAACACTGAGGTGATATTCCCTCTCCAATCATGTTTAGTGATAACACAGGAAAACTTAGAGCAACGCTTACACAACATTATAATCGCAGAGGAAAACTCAAAAGTTCACCTAATAACAAGTTGTCTTCAACATTCCACCGCGACAGCTGCAACTCACATAGGAGTAACCGAGATCTACGTTAAACGTGGAGCCTACTTAAACTCAACAATGGTGCACCAGTGGAGAGAAGAAACTGTTGTAAGACCTAGAACCGCAGCACTAATAGAGGAAAACGGAACTTTCGTCTCCAATTACATTTGCTTAAAACCTGTAAGAGACGTGCAAATGTATCCCGTGGCTTATTGTAAAGGGAACGGCTCAAAAGCGATTTTAAACAGCATATTGTATGGACATAGGAACACCTTCATGGACATCGGATCAAAGGCCATTCTTGATGGTAGGGAAAGCCGAGCTGAAATGATCAGTAGGGCAGTGACTAGAGAAGGCTCAAAAATAATTGTTAGAGGCTCTATTGAGGGAAACGGGCAGGAGTGCAGAGGACACTTGGAATGCAAGGGACTTATCCTCGACGATGAATCATTTATGCAATCTATCCCGGAATTGACTGCACGAAGCAAAAGCATAGAAATAACCCATGAAGCCGCAGTAGGCAAGATATCCGATAAAGAAATTGTCTATTTGATGACGAGAAGGCTCTCTAAGGAACAGGCAGTATCCCTAATCGTAAGAGGTTTTATGGATGCAAGCATAATGGGACTCCCAGAAGCCCTAACCACCGAAATCTCTAGAATAATTGAAATTGCAGCCAAATCCTAAAAGCTAGGCATTAAAACTGCAAAAACACATAAACCCACTCTTTTAGCCCACTGTTAATAAAAAAGGTAAATTTCACAAGGGATTTCTCCATTAAAAACGTAAATGGATCCACCCTAGCATCCCTTTTATTGATTATTGAGAAAGTGTTTCTCGTTATTTCTTTCGCTCTAACTTTTCAACTTTATAATGTTTTCCCAGATAAACTATATCTGTCATGCCTACAAAAAGTCCTGTTTCTACAACTCCTGGAATTGCTTTAATTTTTCTTTCCAGTTCAGCGGGGTTTTTTATAAGTCCGAAGTAAGCGTCTATAATGAAGTTGCCGTTGTCGGTTACAACTGGTCCAACCTTTCCCGCGCCTTCTCTTATCTGAGGCTTTCCTCCCAACGCTTTTATTTTTAGCGTTACGTGGCTAACGGCGAAGGGTAAGACTTCTATTGGGACTGGTTGACTGTTTTCTCCCAAAATTTTGGCTTTTTTCCTCTCGTCTGCAATTATTATTAGAGTTTCGGATGCGGAGGCAACAATTTTCTCGCGGGCAAGTGCTCCCCCCATGCCCTTAATCAAGTTTAGCGCTTCGTCTATTTGGTCAGCTCCATCTATTGTCAAGTCTAGCCGCGGGTTTTCATCTAAAATTGTTGTCGGAATCCCGTATCTAACAGCCAACATTAACGTTTGGTAAGATGTTGGAACAGCCTTAACGCGTAAATTTTCAAGTTTTATTTTTTTGCCCAATTCTTCAACTGCGTAAGCAATGGTGCTTCCGCTTCCCAAACCTATTACACAGTTATCCTCAACATGTTTAACGGCTTCTAAGGCTGCATTTTTCTTTGCTTTCTCAACCCAATTGTTTTCATGTTTCAATTTCCATCTGCCCCAGTCTTTCCAAGACTTTTTCCACTTCAGCCCTAATTTCTTCTATGCGCTTTTCTGCCTCGGTTATAGGGCTTGGCTTAGCCACAGGAGGTTTTCGCTTTTTCTTGACCACTGCTTTTTCTTCAGCAGCCTCTTTTTCTGTTTCTTCTTCAACTGTTGGAGTTGGTTTCGCAGCGGGTATTGCTATCTCTTTTATGGGTTTAACCTCAACCCGCGAGCGCAACTCCTCAATTTTAGTGTTTATTTCGTCGAAACGTTCGCTGAAAAGTTTCACTAGGTCTTCTTGCATGGCTTCAAGCTCGTGCAAGGCAACTAGAGACTCGTCTTTTGAAATGGCTTCGTTCACGGCCATAATCCTAGCTTTATAAGTTTGTGCAAGCCTTTCACGTTCCTCTTCGGTTATTTTGCCTTCCGCGTGCGCTTCATAAAGCCTCCTAATGGCGTCGCTTAAAATCTCCCTTTCCAAATCCAATATTCTAAGCTCTTCCTTAGCCCTCTTAGCCTCTTCAGCAGAAATTGTCTTCACAACTTTAAATGGTAAACTTTTCAGTTCAGTTTCCCCTCTTTCCTCTAAAGGCTTTTCCTCCTTTTTTCCACCATTTTTCACCATAGCATAAACAATAATGAAACATGCGACAATAACCCCTACAATTACAAACACGAAAGTTAGCGGCTCGTCAAACGCCAAAAGCGTTTCCCTCTAACACTTCATTAACAATTTATGGATATTATGGATATATAAATTATCCAACCAGCCGCTTAAATCGCTTAACACAACCATCACTAACAAAAGTTTAAGAAAAACATAGAAAAATGAAGCCTCGGGCGGGATTTGAACCCGCGACCACCGCCTCTCTGGAAATGTTTACCAAGGCGATGCCCCACCAGGCTAGGCCACCGAGGCGCATCTTCAGCATTATTTACACAACTATTTTTTAAAGAGTTTCGCAGATAAACGCCTAAAAACAAATAATTTATTATTAAGGTTTTCATGCAAATGATGACTAGAAAAGCGGGGGTCGCCAAGCCTGGTCAAAGGCGCAAGGCTTAGGACCTTGTCCCATAGGGGTTCGTGGGTTCAAATCCCACCCCCCGCACTAATTTACCTAGGCGTATTGGGATGGTAATCGCTTTTGTGTGTGGAAACTTGATTTAAATATGCGCGGGGTAATGTTTTTGCGGTGGGCTTTCTTTTTCAGAAAGGTTTGCTTACAATCAATTGCTGGTTAATGTGGGACTGCGCTTTGCATGGTATTAGGAAACCCTATTTGTCAACGGTACTTTCAGGATTTCTAGGTGTTTTACTAGTTTTAGGCGCCTCATTTGCCACTTGTAAAAGTTATGGCTAAGCCTGCCCAATTAGCTTATTCTCTGCTTGCAAGTATCACTATGTAGTCTGCGGTATCAGCGCACATGTCCGCGGCATGTTCAATGAACTCTACTAGGTCGTCGAATATAACCATGGAGCCGCTGTCCATTTCATTTGCGTATTTAATGAACAAAGTCTTAGTTTTGAGGTATTCGTCGTCTATTTTCTTTTCAATTTCTTCAACTTTTTTCGCTCCGTTAATGGCGCCTGCAGAGTCCACTGCGATTTTTTCTATGCTTCCTCGCAAAGCGTGGGCGCAGTCCACCAAAATTGAGGTTGCATTGGTTGTGTTCTCCCAAAGTTCTTTTGGAATCTTGGCGCCTTCAAGCATTTTGATACATCTTGCCGCGTCCTTGACGTGATCTGCAATGGTGTCAATCCTTTTTACAAGATGCATGAGATCTTCACGGTACTCTGCGAATAGAGCTACGCCTCTTGAGAGCTCTTTGAAAACCTCTGTTCTCAAGCTGTCCACTTCTTTCTCTACTTTGAAAAGGTTATCGATGTGCTGCATGGCTTCTTTCCTATTGTTTTCTAACATTTTCTGCATTGCTTGGTGAAGCAAAGTTACTGTGTCAAGGGCTTTTGTTATTTGTTCTTGAGCCAAGTCTAAGGCCCTGGTTCTCCGTCTCCTTTCAAACCACGCGTAACTCTTCTTCTCCAAATTCTCATCTCCAACAATAAGTTTGAAGATAAGCTTAATAACACTTCGCAAAATAAAGGAACTAATGCTTCTCCTTTTCAGCTACCCAATAGGCTTTCGCTTCGCCTTTCCCATCCACTACAAACTCTTTTTTAAAGAGTGGCGCCTCTTTCTTGTATCTTTCAACAGCTTCTCTCAAAACTGGAAAAACATTTTCCCTATGAGAGCCTGCCACTAGAACATAAACCAGGTCTTCGCCTACGGAAAACTCTCCTAGAAAATGATGAATTTGAACATCCACAATTCCCTCACGCTTCTTTAGGTCTTGGCATATGGTTGAAAGCACCTCGTTTGCCTTTTCTTCATAAGCTTCTATCTCCAATTTTTGCACTTTTTCCCCGTCTTCATTTTCGCCCCGAACTACCCCCACGAACATGGCGATGGCCCCGGCCTTTTTGAAATTTTCCTCTTTCTTAACCATCTCGATTAAGCTTTCAAGAGGGAAAGAACCCTTTGCGTGAACACACCCATTGGACATGCACTTCATCCCATGCTAAATGGAATACTTTTGGCTTAATATTTACTTTGAGTCCGACTGCTTAAGGGTTGAAACGTGATTCCTTAAATCTCCAAGTGCGGCTGATGGAACTGGCAAATCTTTCATGGTGAGCAAACCGGCAGGCGCTTTAAGCACTTTGGGAATCGAGTTAACAACAATTGCTACTGTGCCCATGTCGCCGTGTATGCATGGCTGGATCTTCTGTTTAACGGTTGGAACGCCTTGAATGGTTATGGCGTCATATTCCTCTTTTGCATCGATGTACGCTTGAAAATCTAAGCGGATGATTTCTCTGCCTTCAATTAAACCTCGAACTGTCTGCCGTAAACCCGATACTTTTCCAGCTTCAACTTTTACAAGGTTGTTTTCCACGGTTTTGTTTGCTATTACTGGTTGGACAGCCTCGGCTTTTATTACGTCAAGTTTCCATGATAGGGCATCCGCAATCATCGCAATAGACTGCTCAAGTCCAACATGCCCAGTTATTTGCTTGCAAGCAATTTTCTCTTTAAACTCCTCAACTGTTAAGCCTACGCCTATTTTCTTTTGGAAAGACAGCCGCCTCGTTGCAGCGTTCAGAACCCTCATTACTTCAATTTTCTCTATTTTTTGGCATACTGCTGTCAACGTTATCACGAGGGTATCCATTAAAAAGCCTGGGTTTATGCCTGTTCCTAAAATGGTTACGCCATGTTTTTTAGCGAGGGCATCCAGCTTTTCGGCGAGTTTTGGCTCTGAATAATAGGGATAGGATAGTTCTTCGCAAGTGGATATTACGTTTGCACGGCGTTTCACGATGGAAACTATTTGGGGATAAGTTTCTCTAAGGTATGATGTCGTCGTATGAATAACCACATCTGCCCCGACATTTGAAAGCGCTGAGGCGGCATCTTTGGAAACAATTATTCCCAATTTTTTGTTCAAGCCTAGAACCACGCCTAGGTCCTTTCCAACCTTGTCTTCAGCCACGTCAACTGCACCCACTATCTTCACGCCTTGCTTTTCCAGCAAAAACCTAGCTATTAATTCGCCGACAGCACCAACCCCATATAAAACAACCTTAACTTCTTCCATCATATCTTCCTCACCATTTATAGCCCACCCTTTTGCTCACTTATAGGAAAAACAGTTTAGCTTAAGCGATTTTATTAAGCGTTAAAAATGATATAGGCTTGACAAAAACGTGCGGAAAACTGTTATCAACCTGTTTTTTGCAGCGGTGGCTGGACTAGCTGGGATATTTGCATTAGAAGTTTTGATTTTCTAACGCCAACATGGCGAAGAGGAGCTATTTTTTTAGCTTCATTATAAACGTCTGAGGCTATTTTGCCTAGAACCATCTCTTGGACAAACTGGTCCATAGTCAAGCTTGCACTTTTTTCTTTAACTATCTTTGCCATAATTTTGCGTATCGCATGCTCTTGGGAAGTTTCAATTCGTGAAAGAGTAAAAGCGCAGACAGCTACTCTAAACTTGTAACCGTCCTTTGTTGAGACATCGAATATTCCATCCACTTTTGTTGTTCTCCGCCTCACGAGACTTCTCAAATGATCGCGGGAATATTCATGTCCCTTAAACATGGTGTGGGCTGTTTTTCCTTCAACCCGCGTTATTTGGAAATACAGTTTCAGATATTGGTGGGTGAAATCGCCTGTAATATCGTAAAGTGTCGCCTCGATCACTCGGCCTACAAGTTTTTCAGGTTCATCAGCTGGAACAGCGCCTAACTCGGCGTTCCCAAAATAGGATGGCGCTAACACAGTGTACCAGGCTTTGCTACGCCATTTGTCCCTTACCTTTTTTGTAGACACTTACATCATCCCGTTCGCAACAGCGAAGAAAATCACACAATATAATATTAAGCTTTACCTTTCGGTTCTATCTTTTCTATACCGCCCATATATTTTCTCAAAACTTCTGGAATTATCACTGAACCGTCTTCTTGCTGATAGTTTTCGAGAATTGCAACCATTGTTCTTCCAGTGGCTAAAGCCGTGGAATTTAGGGTGTGCACAAACCCTTTAGGCGGCTCACCTTCTTTCTCGCGGTACTTTATGTTTAGCCTCCGCGCTTGATAGTCCGTGCAGTTGCTACATGAAACTATTTCTCTATAGGCTTTTTGAACAGGCATCCAAACTTCAATATCGTATTTTTTGGCAGCAACTGTTCCAATCTCGCCAGTGCAAATGTTAACTACACGATAAGGCAAACCGAGCTTTTGTACAAGTTCCTCAGCATTTCTTATTAGTTCTTCATGTAAATTCCAAGAATCTTCAGGCTTACAAAAGATAAACTGTTCAATCTTGTTAAACTGGTGGGTGCGGAAAATTCCCCGTGTGTCTTTGCCGTGGGCTCCTGCTTCTTTCCTAAAATTGGTGCTTATACCAACAAATTTTATGGGCAAGTCTTCTGCTTTTAAAACTTCATCCATAAACATTGCAGCCATGGGATGCTCCGAAGTGGCGATTAGGTATAGGTCTTCGCCTTCAATTTTGTAGAGGTTATCTTCAAAGTCGCTTAACGCTGTGACGCCTTCGTAAGGCTTGCGCCTCATGAGGAATGGCGGTTCTATAGGCGTGTAACCCTTTTTAACCATCTCTTCCAGTGCATAATTAAGTAAAGCCATATCCAATAGGACGCCTTCACCTTTCAAGTAGAAGAATCTGGCGCCTGCAATTTTCCCAGCTCTTTCAATGTCCATTATGTCTAGGCTTAACCCTAAATCTATGTGGTCTTTTATTGGAAAACCGAATTTGGGTATTTCCCCCCATGTTCTAACTGTTACATTGTCAAGCTCGCTTTTGCCGACTGGAACAGACTCGTGCAAGAGATTAGGGAGGTTCATAAGGTATTGACGCGTTTTTTCTTCATACTCGCCTACTTGCCCTTCCAGCTCAGTTATTTTTTCGTCTATTGTTTTTGCCTTCGCAACAACCGCAGAGATGTCCCCACCCTTCTTTTTCGTCGCGGCAATCTCTGCAGTAATGCGGTTTCTTTCACGGCGAAGCTCATTTAGCTCTGCGAGTTTTTGCCGCCACAATTTGTCGCATTCCATTAACGCTTCAAGCATATCCAAATATTCCGGGTTGCCCCTCCGTTCAAGGTTTCTTTTAACAAACTCTGGATTTTCGCGGATCAATTTTATGTCCAGCATCTTTACCCCATATGCCCTTTTCCTAGTTTCTTCTACAGACTTTAACAGCTCAAACTCAACTATTTAATCTTATCAAAAATAAAGCTTCCACTAAGTTTCCTTCACAGTTTTCAAAGTTTTCTCAGCTATTGAGATGGAAGAGAGCAAATCATCAATTGTAGCTATAAATGTGGGAAGCTCTTTTCTGCATTTTATAAACGTTAAAACCGCATTTCCATTCAACAATGTTTTAACAAGCAAACCAGGCGGCACTTTAAAATTGTCGGGTGAAACGGCTTCTGCCACAGCCTTTGCGCTTGTAGGATCATCGTATTGAATGATGATTTCAGCTTCCAGTTTTTCCACCAGCCAACTGTTTTCCAACAAGCTCGTTTACAAGTTTTAGGAACATGTCAATGTTTTCTGTGGGAACTTGGGCTCCGGCAGCCACGTTGTGGCCTCCGCCTTTTCCAAGGCATTTTTCAGCGGCAACATGCATAATTTCTCCAAGGTTGAGCCCTCTGCTGGTTAGCAGATCGGTGGTTCTGGCGGAAACTTTCACTATCCCCTCTTCTTTCACATCTGCATATGCTATTAACGGTTTTTCAGGGTTTGGGAGGCTTGTTGAAAGTATGGATGAGACAGCCCCGATTATTTTGTCATTTATGAAGTCTTCGCCGTAAACAACATAGATGTTTTCCATTTCCCTCATCCGTTCAGGTTTTTCCATAACCCATCCGAGGTATTTGTTGATGGTTCTTCGATAATTTTCAAGAACCTTGTTTGCCTCTTCCAAGGCTGGGCCTCTGTCGCCCATGCAAACCGCTATACCTAGGCTTGGTTTGTCCATACGTCCCGTAGCATTAAGTAACACTGCGAACTCTCGGCCATCCCTCAAGGGAGTCCATGGTTCTTCACGGTTCAAAGTGTAAACATGCCCAATTAGGTTTGATATTTCATAATGCAAGCCCTTTGACAGCAAATAATCCGCAAGAGCCGAGCAGAGTCTCTTTTTCTCCTCTTCCGAAAGATCCCGTAAAGCTCGCCATTTATCATCATATTTTGGTTTAATGTCAAGGCTCACAAGAAAGGCTAGGCTTTTGTCTTCCGCGCCGCTTATTTCTGGAATAAATGGGCTTGTTGTGGACGCCAGTGCTTTGTGGATTGGGCGGGTTTCTCTGCCAAAGAAAATCAAGTCTTTTTCAACTGTTAATAGGCCAGCGTTTTTCGCGTCTTCAACTATTTTCTCATTTAACCCGCCAAGCATTCGCTGGTCATATTTGTCCTGCAGATCTCCTAGGGCCCCGACGACTGCTATAGGTGCTAAATCCACATTGGCATTGTCCATGGCTTTGGCTACAAAATACGTTACACCAGAACCGCTAATGTCACGGGCTCCATCGATGCCATGTAAATGTGGGTTAACGCATACAAAACCTTCAGTTAGTTCTCCGCCTACTTGATGGTGGTCTAAAGCCAATATTTTCAGTTCTGAAGTTTTCTGGCTTAGCAAACTTGCATATTCTGTGCCTAGGTCTGTGAATATGACCATTTGAGGCTTTTCTTGGAGGATTTCAGTTACGAGTTTCTCGTCGACCCATTGGGTTATCCTAATGCGAAATTTGGCGTCAAGTCTACACAGGGCTTTGCCCATGATTCCAGCGGCAGCTATCCCATCAGCGTCTAAGTGAGAATAAACATGGATTAGGCCTTCTGCTTTAACGGTTTCCAGAATAATCTCAGAAGCCTTAAAGACGGAATTGAAAAAGCTTGCATTTTGAGCTGCATCCATACTCGTTGCCATCACAACAATGTAATTAGGAGAATTATTTAAAATAGCAAGGTCTTTGCAGACGCTTAAGAACAATAATTGAAGGCTAGGTTATAGAGGCTATTTTCGGTTCATATTTCCAGTTTGGAGGCAAAACGCCTTCACGTTTATAGTATTTTGCAAGTTTGTGAATTTTCGCCTCGATAAGCTGCAGCGCCCGTTTATTGTGCAAGTCTTTCTTGTTCTTTTCAAGGTGCGCTGAAAGCCGAGAAGCCTTCTTAAGCAGTTCACCAAGATCTTCAGGTGTCGATGGCGCAAGCCCCGCATCTTTTAGAATTTGAGTTATGGTTTTTCCAGTTATAGGCTTAACCAGCGGAATTGCATATTGATCTCTCAGGATTGTGCCTATACGACTTGGAGGATAACCTTCTTTAGCAAGTTTGATAACAAGGGCTTCAACTTCTTCAGGTTGGTATTTACACCAGCTTGGGGAACGCTTGCTCACCGGTCTTGTTGAATGGGATTTACCTTTTTCCTGTTTGGGCATGACATATCCCTTGCGAATTCTGTAAGAGCCATGATATACGCATATTTAAAACATTCGATGCTATTTAAATTTCATGTTACCATTTTTACAAATCTGATTCCTTCGTGTACCATTCTGCAAAACTCTTTAACGCTCTTGCGCGGTGCGAAAGCTTATTCTTTTCTGAGGTGGGCATTTCTGAAAATGTTTTGTCACTGTTTACCGGTTTAAATATGGGGTCGAAGCCAAAGCCTGAATTTCCATCATGTATTTTAACAGTGATTTCGCCATGGACTTCGCCTTTAAAGCATACCGGGGATTTTAATTCTTCTGAAAAGTAGGCTACAACTGACTGGAACTTTGCGCGCCTATTTTCCACGTTATTCATAAGCCTAAGCAGTCCTTCGTTGCCAATTGTCTTGTACACATATGAAGAATAGGGGCCTGGAAAGCCGTTTAAGGCATCCACAAACAGTCCGGCGTCCTCAACTATTATGGGCAAGCCGCATTTTTCGAAGGCGTATAAAGCGCTGGTTTGGGCTATTTCTTCTAGGCTTTCGCTTTGGATTTCTATGGTTTTAACTCTTAGCATGCCAACTGCAATTTTATAATGGTTCAACATCTCGCGGGCTTCGTTAAACTTGTTGATATTGTTTGTAGCGAAGAAAATAACCTTGCCCTTAAGTTGAAAACTCATTTGGCACACACTGTTTTCTTTTAGCTTCCTTTAACTTACGTGTTTAAAATCTTTTCCAGTCGGTTTTATCAACTTTCGCTTTTCCTCTCAGCAATATAGCGGCCTCTTCTTTCGATTTCCTTTATTTTTTCTAAGACCGCCCTCACCGTTTCACAGTCGAAAACGTTTGAATAACCCTTAATAACCGCGCCGAAACATTTGTCAGCGTATTTGAAATGAGTGCTTTGCAAGGCTCTTTTCATAAGGTGCAGGTCAACGCCTCGGGCTTCCAGTTCCCATGTTTTCTCGCCTAGTCCAAAATCTACAAAGAATATTTTGCCTTCAGAACTTTGAATCATGTTGGACGGTGTTAAGTCGCCGTGGATTATTCCATGCTTGTGAAGTTTTCCAATTAACTCGCCTATTTCCTCACATAGGCTTTGTCTACTGCTTTCAGAAACATCATTTAGCAACTTTTTTATTTGCACACCTTCAATGAACGCCATTATTATTGTGGCGTTTTTAACGTCTACTAAAAATATTGTGGGTGTTGGCACCCCAGCCTTTTTGGCTTCATGCATGAGCTGCGGCTCGTGAATTGTTCTGTAAGTTCTAATCTGCTCGTCTAAAGCTGGAAGCCTGTAACCCTTTGGCAAACGCTTCTTGATTACCGCTTTTCTGCCATGCCAATCTATAAGGTAGAGGCTGGCTTCAGCGCCCTTCTTAATTAACTGCGGCTGGTTTATTTCACCCAAGGAACTTCAACCTCGTCAAGCCGCCACTTCAGCCTAACAAAGCTTTTGTCAACTGGCGTCACAAGACCATGAGTGAAAGCTAAAACGCCTGTCCACGCAACCATGGCGCCGTTATCGACGGCAAATTCGCTTGGCACAACACAGAACACCGCGTCATGCTCTTCAGCTATAGACTTAACCATTTCCTGGAGTCTTTTGTTGGCTGCAACCCCGCCAGTTAACAACACTTCTTTCTTTTCTGTGTGGGCTAGGGCTCTTTCAGTTACCTCAGTGACCATGGAGAAGGCGGTTTCTTGAAGGCTATAGCATAAATCTTCAAGGCTATATTCACCCTTTTTCAGCAGGCTAATCGTGGCTGTTAACAAGCCGCTGAAAGAGATGTCCATGCCTTTAACCGTGTATGGCAGCTGAATGAATTTTTCTCCTTTTAAGGCAAGCTTTTCCACAATTGCACCTAGAGGCGCGCCTGCTTTTTGCCGCAGCCCAGCCTCCCTCGCAAACACGTCCAGACAGTTTCCAAGGGCAATGTCTAAGGTTTCGCCGAAAACTCTGTAGCGTCCAGAATCAAAAGCAGCCACTATGGTATTCCCGCCAGAAACATAAAGCGTAACAGGGTCTTTAGCGCCAGTTTTAAGCTTCCCAATCTCAATGTGCGCAACACAGTGGTTGACACCGACAAGGGGAACACCCAAATAGGATGCTAAGGCTCTTGCCACGGTGGCGCCTGTTCTCAGACATGGCCCAAGCCCCGGGCCCTGTGCAAAAGCTATAACCGACAGGTTTTTAGGCTTAATTCCAGCTTTTTTAAATGCTTCTTCCAAGACTTTGCTTGCAACTTCAGCGTGGTGCCGCGCCGCCTCTCTGGGGTGTATTCCCCCTTCAGGAGGGATATAGGCGCTTATAACATTTGCAAGTATTTTCCCTTCAAAGTCAGCTATCCCTACGCTGAAGTCATCTGCGGTGCTTTCGATTCCAAGGCAGTAGCCTTCTCCAGATTTCTCATATTTCATTTTGAGGCACTTCTAAGCAAATTGTTTTATTTTCGAATAAACATATTTTATCTAGAAAAACCTATATATTAACGTGAAAACTGGAACGGTCAAAATGCCAAAACATAATGATTTAGAGCAAAAAGCCTTGCAGATAATAACTAACACTGGAAAGGATGGGCTGCTTCAGTCTGAATTATGGAGAAAACTTGGAGCAAGCAGCAGGGAAGGCTCCAGAATAGCCTTAAGACTTGAAAGCAAAGGGCTGATACGTAGAGAAAAGGAACTCTGTAATGGCAGATGGACGTATAGGCTTTATCCAAAAAGGCTTCCAGCATCAATAAACTCCATACTGGATTGTCCATGCATGATGTGCCCAGACGGACAGAGATGCGGCCCCACCGGCGCCATAACACCGCAAACCTGTGAAAAACTGACAGACTGGCTTCTCCGCACGGCTGAAAACCATTACGGCTCATTAGGTGACAGCTAGTTTTGCCTAAAGCTTGGCTTCAGGAAAGAAAAAAAGACTATTATTATAGAAAGGCTAAAGAGGAAAAATATCGTTCAAGGGCAGCCTACAAACTCTTTCAAGCCGTGGAAAAGTACCGGTTTATCAAGGAAGGCGACGTGGTTGTTGATTTGGGCGCTGCGCCAGGCGGTTGGGTTCAAGCGGCAAGGAAAATTGTTGGAAAAAAGGGTTTTGTTCTAGGAGTTGACTTGAAACCCATTGAACCCTTCCAAGAACCCAATGTTAGAACAATAATAGGTGATATAACAGAAGAGGAAACTGTCCAACAGATTTTAGAAATGCTCCCGCGAGAGGCAGACGCCGTAATTTCAGATGTCTCGCCGAACATTTCTGGAATATGGGAAGTAGATCACGCCCGCCAAATAGAATGTGCATATAAAGCGTTGGAAATAGCTCTAGAAACCCTTAAGCCCCATGGAAACTTTTTCGTAAAGGCTTTCCAAGGAGACATGTTAAACGATTTCATAAGTAAAGTTAAGCGGTATTTTGAAGAGGTGAAAGTGATAAAGCCTAAGGCCAGCCGCGCCAAAAGCTCGGAAATATTCATTCTTGGACTACGTTTAAAGAGCCCTTAAAGTGCGGTAAAGCTAAATTCTTTTTAAGCTTATTGAATGAAGGTGAATAAGTTGAGGGTAATTGCTGCAGACTCTTCGGCAGCCATATTAGACAACAAGTTTGAACCCATCTGCATAGTTGCGGTTGCAGCGGTGCTTGTTAATCCGCCATACAGGGAGCCTAACGAATACTTGGCTGGGCCAATTTTTGAAAAAGCTGGAAACGGCCATAACCTAATAGTGTATGAAGCAGAATACTGCATGAAACTTTTGGAAAGGGTTAAAGCGGATGCTGTTCATCTGGACATGTCTTTAAGGGCCGTTCCCCTTGAGCAACTTTCGCCCATACAGTTTTCAAGCATGAAAATTTCAAATAAGGCAAGGAGTAATCTTCTGAAAGTTCTGCCCAGATTGAGGAAAAATGCTGGTGAAATCACGCAAAAGTATGGCATTGAGGTTTTGGCGATAGGTAAAGAAAGCATCCCTGTTAGGGTTGCAGAGTTAACCGCTGGAGCCCACGCTGTAATATACGCGTCAGAAAAAGCTTTAGAAGAAAACAGTTCGTTGGTGCTTGGTTTGCCCTCAAAATGTCAGCCGAGAATAATGGAAAACCGTGTTTACCTTTACTCTCTTATGGCGGCGGAACATGATGTCAGAGGATACGCAGAAGACAGGGCTGGAATTCTGAAAAAGGTTAATATCGTGGAAATGCTAAACCCATGTGCAAGAGGTTTCAGAGCATTAAAAATAAGCCCAAAATAATAAAGTTTAAGGAGTCAAGGTATTGGTGCTTAATATTTGGAGAAATGCTTCCCCGAGAAGAAAAAGAATCCTTACAATATTGGCGTTTTTTATCCTTTCATTTATTGTAACCATTGCAGGTGTATTAACGCCGCTTAGCGCTGAAGAGGCGGAAGAAATCAATAAGGAAATGAAGCAGACACAAGAATATGTTTCAAATGCGGGAACACTTCGCGGAACATCGTTTATTTTCGGAAACAATTTTATGCTATGCCTTTTATTTTTTATCCCTGTTGCGGGTCCACTTTTTGGCTGTTATGTACTATATAGCACTGGAGTTGTAATTGCGGCGCAAAGCATGAGTGCAAGCGTGCACCCTGCACTTACTTTGCTTCTACTATTTGTTTTCCCATTTACGTGGCTGGAGTTTTCGGCTTATTCCACAGCTTTCGCCCAGAGTTTTTGGTTGACTTGGCGCATTATACAACGTAAGGCGAAAAGAGAACTCTTAAACACGGGTATAATGATTTCCATATGTGCAGTAACGCTGTTAGCGGCCGCCGTCATAGAAATATTGGCTATTCAGGCGCTTGGCTCTGCAGTTTAAAACCTGTGATTTCTAGGCTTATGTCCAAGGCTTTTACGCTGTGGGTTATTTCGCCGAGGCTTATAATGTCAACTTCCTTTGAGGCAAAATCCAAAACGTTGTCAAAGGTTATTCCTCCACTGGCTTCTATTAGGACTTTTCCAAAAAATCCACTCTTTTTAAGAAGACTAACCGCTTTTTCCACATGTTTAAGTGAAAAGTTGTCTAACATGATTATATCTGCTCCAGCCCTTGCCGCCACCAGAACATCTTCAACACGAGTTACTTCGACTTCGATTTTCTTGCTGAAAGAGGCTTTCGCCTTAACCATTTTAACCGCGTTCTCAACGCCTCCTGCAATGATAATGTGGTTGTCCTTTATCAGAATCATGTCGTCTAAGTGGAGCCTATGAGGGTCGCCGCCCCCTACGAGAACAGCTTTTTTATCGAAATATAAAAGCCCGGGCGCAGTCTTCCGTGTGCAAGCAATTCTGGCTTTGTATCCAGCCTCTCGAATTTTATTTACGAGTTTTCGTGTTGTAGTGGCTATGCCGCTCATTCGAGAAACAAGGTTTAGAAGGGTGCGTTCAACGGAAAGTATGGTTCGCGCATCTCCAGAAATCTTCATCAGAACCTGCTTAAGCTTTAGTTCATCACCATCCTTCGCTTGCGCCTCACATTTTAAGCCTAGGCTTTCGAGAAACGCTTCAGCCTCTTCGATTCCCGCTGCGACGCCATATTCCTTTGCTATCATTTCAGCTTCTGCAATGCTTCCTTCGGGAACTATTATGGCGGAGGTTACATCGCTTTGTCCAAGGTCTTCGGCAAGCATCTGCTTAAGCTTTTCTTCTAGAAGTTTCTTTGGCAGGAACATTGTCATGTTTCACAGAAAACACTCTTTGTTAATTGTTATTTTAAAGTTATGGAATTTGTTGTCTAATGGAAAGGGAGCTTTACGAACAATTGAAATAGATGTCGTCTGCTATTTTGAAATTATGAAAGTGCTATTCAGTTGTTCAGAATTAGGCTTGGGACATGTTTCAAGAGTTGTACCTTTAGGGGAAAGGCTTGAAAAAAGGGGGCATGAAGTATTCTTTTTTTCTGGAGGAGCAGCCTATCAACGGTTGAAGGGAGAGTTTGGGAATGTTTATTATTGTAGGCCTGTGGCTTGGTATGAAAACGCTCACGGGATAATCACTTCTGCTTCTGTCCTGAATATTTTGTTTCCGCTTCCAAATTTCAACTATACAAGGAACGCCTTTGAAATTAAAAGCTCGAATGCAATGGAAACTATTCATCGCTATTATGACTTGAGAAGGAACATACGGAAAATTAAGCCAGACGTTATTGTTTCTGACGGGGACATGCATGCCTTGCGTCTTGCCCAAAGATGGAAAATCCCGTCAGTTTACATTACAAATGTTATTAGACCGACTTACGGCTTTCCTAAACTATTAATCCTCGGCGAGAGGTTTACAGAGCGTTACGTAAGAAACTGTTCAAAAATAATAGTTCCAGACAACCCGCCGCCTTGCACCATTTGCGAATACAATTTAGGCAATTTAGAGGATATTGGAATTGAGGATAAGGTTGAGTTTGTAGGCGGTTTTCTTGACATGACATCTATTGAGGGAAGGGAAGAGCATATATTCGCTCCGATAAGTGGGCCTCTTGGGACTAGGGCTAAACTGACAAACTTGATAATTCCAGTGTTAAAAGAGTTAGAGTTAAAGAGCGTAGTAAGTTTGGGAGTTTTCGGTGAGAAAATCTCTGCAAAAATTGGAAAGTGTGAAGTGCATACTTGGCTTACTCCGCAGGAACGCCAAGAATGCATGAAAGACGCTCGGTATATAATTTTCAGCGGTGGACACACAACATGTCTAGAGACTATAAAATATGCGAAGCCAAGTGTTTGTATTCCAACCCAGCCTGAACAGTTGGGAAACGCCAAGAAAATGCAACATTTAAATTGTTCTATAGTGGCGAAAAACGGTAAAGATTTGAGACAAGCCATACAAAAACTGGAGGAAAAAAGACACTTTTATAAAAGTAATGTAAGAGGTTTAAGCCAATACTCTGGCAGGTTTAACGGCATAGAAAACGCGGTTAAAATCATTGAAAGTATTGCAAAGTCTTAGGGAAGTCAGCAGTTTATTTTTTGTGAATTTCTTACACTGTCTCTTTTTTAACGAAAAACGTCCATAAAATGACGAAAAAAGGATAGAAAAGTTTAAAAAATAGTGCTCTGGTATTCCATAAAACCATGTCGAGGTAACCAGTTTGGCTAACAAAAACGTTCGCATAAAAATCGACGAATTAAAAACCGGTGCAAGCCTAATTAAAAATTTGGAGTTGTCCCTTGGAAAAGTGGCTGTGGAGTCTTGGACAGAACCTATGGGACCAACGCCTTTCCCATCGCTTACCAGTCTAAGAGAGTGGGATATGAAACTTTTACAGCGCTACAAGCCTTTTTACGTGCCATTATGTGACTTATGTTGCCTTTGCACTTTTGGCAAATGTGACTTAACAGGGAACAAACGTGGTGCATGCGGAATAGATATGGCAGCGCAGCAATCTAGAATAGTGTTATTAGCCTGCTGTATTGGCGCGGCAACTCATATTGGCCATGCGCGTCACATGGTAGAACATTTGATTGAAAAATTCGGCCGTAATACTCCATTGGATGTTGGAGGGCTAAATGTTCAGGTTGAGGCGCCCATAATTCGCCTTGTTTGTGGAATTAAACCTGAAACCTTAGGCGATTTGGAAGAAGCTTTAGATTATGTTGAAACCCAGCTTACTCAGCTTTTAGCTTCAACTCATACTGGGCAAGAAGGAAACAACCTTGATTTTGAGTCAAAGGTTTTCCATGCTGGAATGATAGACCATGTGGGCCTGGAAGTTGCAGACATAGCCCAAATCGCTGCCTATGGTTTTCCAAAGGCAGACCCTGAAGCTCCTTTGGTTGATTTAGGATACGGCACCGTAGACTCATCTAAACCCGTAATACTGTGCATTGGGCACAATGTTATTCCTTCCATCGGAATTATTGATTATATCACTGACAATGCTCTAAACGATAAAATCGAAGTTGTAGGTTTGTGTTGCACCGCCCACGACATCACGCGCTACTACTCCCGCGGAAAAATAATTGGGCCTATCTCTTGGCAATTGCGTTTTATAAGGAGCGGCATTGCCGACTTAGTAATTCTTGACGAGCAATGCATAAGATGCGATGCTTTTGAAGAAGCTGGCAAAGTTAAAGCGCCCGTCATAGTTACCTCAGAGAAAAACTGCATGGGTCTCCCAAACCGCACCAACGATAGTGTGGAAGCCATAGTGGAAGATCTTGTAAGCGGCAAAACTCCTGGTGTTTTAATCCTAGACCCTGAAAAGGTCGGCAAAGTAGCTGTCGAAGTAGCCTTTAAAGTTGCTCCTCTACGAAAGAAACTGAAAGCCCTTCCAGAAATCGAAGAAATCATAAATATGGCGGTTACTTGCCGCCAATGCAACCTCTGCAAACGTGCGTGTCCTCAAAATCTCAATATTCCCGAGGCAATAAACGCTGCCCTTCAAGGCTCACTGGGTAAGCTTGCCGAACTTTACGAAGCTTGCGTGGGATGCGGCCGTTGTGAACAAGCATGCCCCGTGGATTTACCCGTTCACAGTTTCATAATAAAAGCTGGCGAACAAAAACTAAAATCAGAAATCTACAAGTGCCGAGCTGGAAGGGGCGCTATACAAGACTTAGAAATAAGAAAAGTTGGCAGTCCAATAGTGCTCGGCGAAATCCCCGGTGTAATAGCAATGGTGGGATGCGCCAACTATCCTAAAGGAGGCCAAGAAGTCGCTGAAATGTGCCGCGAATTCGCAAAAAGACGTTACATAGTGGTTGCCTCTGGCTGCGCGGCAATGTCCGCTGGAATGTACAAAAACGAAGAAGGAAAAACCGTTTACGAAGAGTTCCCAGGCGAATTTACCGCTGGCGGCGTTGTAAACGTCGGCTCGTGTGTTGCAAACTCCCACATAGCAGGGGCAGCAATAAAAATTGCCAACATTTTTGCGAAACGCAATCTCAGAGGCAACTATGAAGAAATAGCCGACTATATATATAACCGAGTTGGCGCAGTTGGCCTTGCGTGGGGTGCATATTCGCAAAAAGCTGCAGCCATTGCCGCAGGGTTCTGGAGGCTTGGTGTTCCAGTTATAGTTGGCCCTCACGGTAGCAAATACCGACGCATGCTTTTAGGAAGAGCCGATAAAGAAGAAGACTGGTATGTTTACGACGCAAGGACAGGAGAAAAAGTGTATGGTGGGCCGGCGCCTGAGCATTTATTCATAGCTGTTGAGACAAAAGAAGAGGCCATGGTTAAAGCTGCCAAGCTATGTATGAGGCCTAATGACACGTCAAAGGGGAGATCTATTAAGCTCACCCACTACTTAGACTTGCATAAGCGTTTTTACGGCGTATTGCCTGATGACATTCACTTATTTGTAAGAACCTTTGCGGATATACCTATAACTATGAAGGATGAGATAATAAAGGTCCTTGAAGAGAAGAATTGGAAAGAGAAAGCGATTCCCGACCCTACGCTTATTCCAAGAATGATTAGAAAAAAACCAGCATAAACTAAAGTTGGAGGCTATTGATGTGGAAAACCAAGAAGTAACTTTAACAATCGACGGAGTAAAAGTGAAAGCTCAAAAGGGAACCCCAATATTGGAAGTTGCAAGGCAAATTGGCATAGAAATTCCTGCGTTATGTTATCTCCGTCTTCTTTCACCATATGGTTCCTGTAGGGTTTGCTCCGTCGAAGTAACCACCCCCACTGGCCGTAAAAGGATAGTCACTTCCTGCAATTATCCTGCTGAAGAAGGCCTCATTGTTGAAACAAAATCTGAAAGAGTTGTAAAAATTCGCAGAAAACTTCTAGAGCTTTTGCTGGCACGTTGTCCCAAAGTTGTAAGAATAAAGAATCTCGCTTCGCTTTATGGTGTTAACGAAACCAATTTGTGGGTTGAAAATGACTCTGAAGATTGTATTCTCTGCGGATTGTGTGTACGTGTATGCAGCGAGTTAATCGGTGTTTCAGCCATAAACTTTGCAAACCGGGGAGTAAAACGGGTAGTAACTACACCGTACAATGAGTTTTCAGAAGATTGTATAGGATGTGGGGCTTGTGCCATCGTCTGCCCAACTGGATCAAAAAGGGTTCGCACCAATAATTATTCAACCATGAGACCACTGGCTGGCCCTAAAAAAGATGAACAAATAGGCGTTTACAGCGACATTACATCCGCAAAGAGTTCCATTGAAGGACAAGACGGAGGCGTAGTCACCGCCCTGCTTGTTTCTGGATTGGAAAAAGGCTTTTTCAACAAAGCGATTGTGGTTAAACGCAAAAACAGTTACAAAGCTGAAGCCTTCATAGCTGAAAAAGTTGAAGACTTAATCAACGCAAGAGGAACCAAATATCTCCGAGTAAAAATCGTCCCCAAACTGAAAGAGTTAATAAAAAATGGAGAAAGAAAAATCGCTGTTGTAGGCACTCCATGCCAAGCCAGAGCCGCCAGAAAAATTCAGCAAACCCTCCAACAAGAATATCCCGATTTGGACATCACAATAATTGGTTTATTCTGTTATGAAGCTTTCGATTATGATAAACTTAAGGAAGAAACAAAACGCCTTTTGAACGTGGATCTGGACTCTTCAGAAAAAACTCAGATACGCAAAGGAAAGTTTATCGTAACAGTGAACGGGCAAGAATACTCTTGCAAAGTTAAAGATTTGAATAGCGCCATAGAAAAAGGATGCGTTTATTGTAACGATTTTCCGGCGTTATTTGCAGACATATCAGTCGGCGCTGTGGGAAGCGATGAAGGCTTCTCAACAGTGATTATCCGAACAGAAAAAGGTAAGAAACTTTTCGAAAACACCGATTTGACATTTGGGCAAGTCAAAATTGAAGAAGTTTCAAAATTAACTGCCTTGAAAAAGAACCGCGCAAAGGAAAATTTTGCGCCATTCATCGAAGAAATCCATGTAACGCGCTCAACTGGCAAATGGGTGGTTGGAGATGGTGCTTGAAGAAAAAACAGAAAACAAAATAGATCAAATTATAGACAAATACGTGGGCAAAGAAGGCGTCCTAATACAGTTACTGCTTGAAATCCAGCGGGAACTCAACTGGATACCGCGTGAAGCCGTAAAGAAAATTAACGAGAGATTAAAAATTCCTGAAAGCGAAGTATATCGGGTGGTAAGCTTTTACACCGCCATGAGCCTTGAACCACGAGGCAAATACTTAGTTAGGGTATGTGAAGGAACTGCTTGTTATGTACGAGGTGCGCAACGCATTCTTACAGCAGCTGAACGCGCGATAGGCATTAAAGCCGGGGAAACAACAAGCGACTTAAAATTCACGTTGCAAACCGTGAACTGTCTAGGTTGCTGCGCCTTAGGACCAGTTGTAGAGATAAACGGAAAGTACTACGGTTTACTTACACCCAAAACTCTTGAAAACATTGTGTCACATTTGGGAAGTGAACACTCATGATAAAGCTTAACTCAATTTCCGACCTAGAAAAACTGAGAAAAGAAATACTGGCAAAAAGAGATCCTAAAAAGCCTGTCATAGCCGTATGCATAAGCACGGGTTGTCTAGCTCTTGGGGCCCAAGAAGTTCTGGCTGCCCTCAAAGAAGAGATCCAAAAGCATGGTTTGGAAGGAAAAGTTGACATCCGATGCACAGGTTGTCTTGGCTTCTGTGAAGGCGGCCCCCGCATTGTTGTTTATCCCCAAGAGGTTTTCTACTTCAAAGTTAAGCCTTCAGATGTGCCGCTGTTAATCTCTAAAACATTGCTGAAAAACGAGGTGTTGCCCCACCTGCTTTATAAAGACACGGCAACAGGCAAAATTGCTTTAAGTCTTTCTGAAGTACCTTTCTATCGTTACCAAACCCGGCTTCTTTTGGAGGCAAACGCCAAAATCGACCCCACAAGCATAGAAGACTACATTGCTCTAGGAGGCTATTCTGCTTTAGCTAAGGTTTTATCCGGCATGACCCCCCAGCAAGTTATCGAGGAAATTAAAAAGTCGAATCTTCGCGGCCGCGGTGGAGGAGGTTTTCCAACTGGGCGTAAGTGGGAAACTTCGCGCAACGCTCCTGGAGAGCCCAAATATGTGATAGTGAACTGTGACGAGGGAGATCCTGGAGTCTTCGCAAACCGTGCTCTAATGGAGGGTAATCCTCACTCGATTCTCGAAGGTTTAATTATAGGTGCTTATGCTGTGGGCGCAAGTGAAGGCTTCATCTACGTTAGAGAAGAATATCCTTTAGCAGTAAAGCATATGCAAATAGCCATAGAGCAAGCTGAAAAATATGGGCTGTTAGGCGAAAACATTCTAGGTTCAGGATTTTCATTTAAAGTCAAAATTCACCGTGGCGCAGGCGCCTTTGTTTCCGGCGAATCCACTGCCTTGATGAATGCGATAGAAGGCAGAGTAGGGGAACCCCGGCCAAAGTATGTGCATACTGCCGAAAAAGGTTTGTTTGGAAAGCCAAGCGTACTAAACAATGTTGAAACATGGGCCAATGTGCCCCTAATAATAAACAACGGTGCAGAATGGTTCCGTTCCATAGGCACTGAAGGAAGTAAAGGCACGAAAATTTTCACTTTAGCCGGCAAAGTTAACAACACAGGCTTAATCGAAGTTCCCATGGGCATAACACTGAGAGAAATTATCTACAAAATAGGCGGAGGCATTCGAGGCAACAAAAAGTTCAAGGCTGTACAGGTTGGCGGTCCCTCTGGCGGAGTTATCCCTGAGCAGCATCTGGATACTCCAGTGGACTTCGATGAACTCACCAAGTTAGGCGCCATGATGGGTTCCGGCGGAATAATCGTAATGGACTCTGACACTTGTATGGTGGATGTTGCCAGATATTTCATAAATTTCCTTTGCGGTGAATCTTGCGGTAAATGTGTACCTTGCCGTGAAGGGTTGAAGCAGGCTCGCAAAATATTGGATGAAATAGTTGCTGGGCGCGGAAAACCAGAACACATAAAGACTTTGCTAGAACTAGCCGAAACAATGAAGGACGCTGCATTGTGTGCATTGGGCCAAACTGCTGCAAACCCCTTGTTAACCACCTTTCGGTACTTTGAAGATGAATATTTAGCCCACATTATCGATAAAAGATGCCCCGCGCTAGTGTGTAAGGGACTGTTAACCTTCTACATAGACCCTGAAGGGTGCTCAGGCTGCCATCAATGCTACCGAATATGCCCAGAACAAGCAATAGAAGGAGAACAGGATCAAATTCACGTTATAATACAAACTAAATGTACAAAATGTGGCCAATGCCATGATATATGCCCCCCAGAATACAAAGCTGTGCAGAAAATATCTGGAGAAGCGCCACCTCCAACAATTCCCCAAGAATACCGATGGATTAAGCAGCCTTGGCAAACCGCTGAAGTTACCTCCACCCGACGCGCCAAGGTCATCGCCAACGCCAATGTTGCGGTAAACCTAATTCAAAAGTCTCTGCGCCCAGTCCTAGTTGTTGGCAACACCGTCACCGAAGTTGAATTCGAAGGCAAGAAGCTGATCGACTATGTGATTGAACTTGCAAGAGAAACAAACATTCCGGTCATCGCAACATCTCATGTGGTTGGAGAGTTTCTAAAAAGAAATTATAGGCCCGCCGCTGTTATGTCTTTAATGGAGGTAGGAAACCGCATAGTAGATAAAGAATGGAATAGCGTTGACGGCGAAGGCTCATATGACATGGTTCTGTTCATAGGATTACCCTACTACATGAGCTACGAAATTTTGTCTGCTCTGAAAAACTTTGCCACAAAACTTGTAACCATAAATTTGGATAATATGTATAATCCTCAAGCAAGCTGGTCGCTTCCAAACGCAAGCGTTAAAGAGTGGATCAACTTTCTCATGGGTATGACTTTAAAATTTAAAGAAGTGAAACAAAATGAGCATGTTCCAAGATATCCCAGTTGATGTAGGCGTAGTCTACGAAGGCGAAAGAATTCGAAGAAAAGACATGCAAGTTGAGCTCGGCGGACCGGACGTCAAAGAAAAATTTGAACTAGTGCGCGTCAAGAAAGCGGATGAAGTTGAAGACGGCAAAATAACCCTCATAGGCCCAGACATCAAGGATATGGAAGAAGGCAAAAGCTACCCCCTCGGTATATTCATAGAGGTCGCAGGCGCAAAACTTGACCCTGAACTTGAAGGAGTAATCGAAAGACGCATACACCAATACTGCAACTACATCGAAGGCTTCATGCACCTCAACCAACGCTACGACATATGGATTCGACTAAGCAAAAAGTCCTTCCAGAAAGGCTTCAACTCCTTCCAACTTCTTGGAAAAGTTTTGCATAGGCTTTTCAAAAGCGAACTGCCCATAGTAGAGAAACTGCAAATAACCTTCATAACCGACCCAGAAAAGATAAAGCCAATTTATGATGAAGCCTTGCAAATTTATGAGGCAAGGGACGCGAGGGCAAGAGGCCTCAAAGACGAGGAAGTGGACAAGTTTTACGGATGTGTTCTATGCCAGTCTTTTGCGCCGACACACTGCTGTGTCATAACTCCTCAGCGCTATTCCAACTGTGGAGCCATAAGCTGGTTTGACGGGAGAGCCTCAGCAAGCATAGATCCCAAAGGCCCGGTGTTCGAAATTGAGAGAGGTGAAATCTTGGACCCTGTTAAAGGCGAGTTTTCCGGAGTAAACGAAGCTGTCAAAAAGAGGACCTTGGGTGAAGTTACCCAAGTTTGGCTTTACACTGCCTTTGGTAAGCCTCATACTTCATGCGGCTGCTTCGAGGCTGTGGCCTTCTACATACCTGAAGTAGACGGTTTCGGCATAGTGCACAGAGGCTATCCAGACGTAGCGGTGAATGGGCTTCCATTCTCAACGATAGCCGACTCAACGGCTGGCGGACGCCAGGTAGACGGTTTCCATGGAGTTTCCATAGAATATATGCGCTCCAAAAAGTTTCTGCAAGCTGACGGTGGATACACCCGTGTGGTCTGGATGCCAAAAGAGGTTAAAGAACGGGTTAAGAATTTCATTCCAGCCGAGCTTGTGGATAAAATCGCCACTGAAGAAGACGCAAAAACAATTGACGAGTTGAAAGCTTTCCTAGAAGCGCGAGGCCACCCTCTTGTGCAGCGTTGGAAGAAAGAAGTTGAAGCTGTTGCTGAAGAAGCTGCTGCGCCTGTAGAGGTGAAAGAAGAGGCTCCAGAAGCTGTGTCAACACCAACGTTAACTGCGGCAACGTTACCGGTAACTGTAGGCGGTGTCAAAATAATCTTAAAAGATGCTAAAATCTACGCGAAGAAAGTCATAATTCGCACAGTGAAAAGCGAAAAGGAAAACAAAGGGTGAAAATTCTTTGCCGGAAAAAGAAAAAGACCTGCTAGGGCTAAAACTGGATCCACGTTTGCTTGAGGCGCTGGCCAAATTTCAGGAAATCGAAATTGAAGACTTTGAAATGGACGTGGGCGATTTAGAAATATGGCTTCAACCGGGCGTCATTAAAGGCGTTCCGGCTGTTCCAACAGTAAAAGCTTTGCCTACAAAAGCAAAACCATCAAAAATTGTTGAAGTAGATTTTGTTCCACCAGTTGAAACTTACCCTGGCAGGGTGGTTGAAGTCAAGCTTGGAGCCAAGAAAGGCGAAGGCGGCACTCGTGGAAAATCCATAATCATCGGCGGGGAAACCACTCCTGCCTTCTACACTTTTGAAGGAACAACGCCTCACCCACCAGTCATCGCTTTAGATGTTTTCGACATGGAAGTTCCCCTTGCAAAAGCTGTGAAAATGCATGTAAAAGACGTTGTAGGCGACCCGGCGGCTTGGGCCAAACTTGCCGTGGAAAAGTTCGGTGCAGACCTGATAACCATTCATTTGATAAGCACAGACCCGCTTCTTAAGGATGCTTCGCCAAAAGAGGCAGTGAAAACCGTTGAGGCAGTGGCTCAAGCAGTAGATGTGCCCCTCATAATTGGCGGTTGCGGCGACCCCGTCAAGGATGCAGATGTTTTTCAAGAAATTGCTGAAACATTTGCTGGCGAAAGATTCTTGATAAGCTCGGTTACCAGAGACATGGATGTGGAAAGATGCGCCAAATTCATCAAGAAAACTGGACATGCGGTTCTCTCTTTTACACCTATGGATCTTAACTTGGCTAGAGAGTTGAATAGGAAACTCTATGATTATTTGGCGAAAGAGGACATTGTTATGGACTTGACGACGGCGGCTCTTGGCTATGGCCTTGACTACGCTTTCACTAACATGGAGCGGGCTAGGTTGGCAGCGTTGATGGGCGACCCCGAACTGGCTCATCCAATGTCTTCTGGAACAACAAACGCTTGGGCAGCCAGAGAAGCTTGGATGAAAATGACTCCAGAGTTTGAACCCCGAGAGCTTAGGGGGCCCCTATGGGAATTAACCACTGCTGTTACGCTTTTGCTTGCAGGCGTAGACCTATTCATGATGATGCATCCTGCCGCGGTAAAAACAATGAAAGACATTATAAACCAGCTTATGAGCGGCGGAGCTGGAAACGCTGGGAAACTTGTTGAATGGGTTTCTATGAAAATATAGCCTTGGAGCGTTGGCTGAATGAGTGGAAAAGGAGCTAAGGCCAAAGCAAGCGTGAAAGAATTAAGCCCCATAGACGTTTACAAGCTTTTGCCAAAGATAAACTGTAAAGAGTGCGGCGAAGAAAACTGTATGGCTTTCGCCACGAAACTTGTCAACCGCGAAGCCACCCTTGAAAAGTGTAAACCGCTTCTGAAAAAGGAATATGAGAAATCCTATAAACAGTTGAAGGAGCTATTGAAGCCGGCAGTAAAAGAAATAGTCATAGGCGAAGGCGAGAGGGCTGTTAAAATCGGCGGAAAACTTGTAATGTACCGCCATGAACTTGCATACTTTAACCCAACAGCCATAGCCATAGACGTAACAGACGAAATGAACGAAGAAGAAATAGTAAGCCGGATAAAAAGCGCTGAAGAATTAAAATTTGATTATATTGGGAAAACTTTGAAGCTTGACATGATTGCGGTGCGTTCCACATCAAACGACCAGGACAAATTTAAGGCAGCGGTCAAAAAAGTGGCTGAAACCACCGCGTTGCCGCTTATCCTATGTTCTTTAAACCCGAACGTTTTAGAAGCCGGACTGATGGCTGTGCCCAAAGCGAGACCCCTTCTTTACGCAGCCACTCAAGATAATTGGCGGGATATGGCTGAACTTGCCCTAATGTACAATTGCCCCTTAACAGTTTTTGCGCCTAATAACCTTAAATTGTTAAAGTCTTTGGTGAAGACTCTGCTGGAATATGGTGTTGAAGATTTAGTGCTTGACCCAGGAACTATGCATGGTGAAGGCTTGGCTGAAACCCTAAACAATTTCGTGATGATTCGCAGAAGCGCATGTAAGCAAGGCGACGAGCTTTTAGGCTTTCCACTGCTCGGAGTGCCCATGACTGTTTGGATGGAAAGCGCTGGAACTGCTCATGAAATTGTTACGTGGCGGGAGGCGGGGTTGGCAGCCATGCTTATTGTGCGTTTTGCAGACGTTCTAGTGATGCACAGTCTAGACGGTTGGGCGTTGCTTCCTAACCTTGTGCTGAGACAGAACATTTATACAGATCCGAGGAAACCTGTGGCTGTAGAAGCCGGCCTAAAGGCCTTTGGAAACCCTGATGAAAACTCGCCTGTGATGTTTACTTCAAACTTTGCCATAACCTACTATACCGTAGCCGCGGACATTGAGGCGTCGAAAATAAACGCTTACCTGCTTGTGGTTGACACCGAAGGCTTAGCCGTTGACCCTGCTGTTGCTGGAAGAAAACTTACCGCAGACAAAGTGGCGGAAGCCCTAAAGGCTTCGGGTGTAGAAAACAAAGTAAAACATAGAAAACTTATAATTCCTGGAAAAGCAGCACGCTTAAGCGGAGAAATCGAAGAATTAACCGGATGGCAAGTCCTAGTTGGCCCAAGAGATTCTTCAGAAATCCCAAAATACTTGCAGGAAAAATGGCAACCTTAAAAATATTTTGAAGCCCTCTTTATCCTACACCAATCCATTTTTGGAATTCGTTTCTATTAGAACATAATCAAGCGTGTGAAACGTTAGGGCACCATTGAAGGTTTATATCTTTTCAAGTATTCCTTTGGTGTTGGAAAAACTGATTGAACGCGTTTAATGCGTTTTTTCGCGTTAATGGTGTCCTGTAAAATTATAAAGCCTCTAGGTGTGCTGAAGTTTTCAACTTCACCGTTTTCCCTTTTCCTCCAAACCTTTATGCAGTGGTCAACCATGCAGCTTAAAACACAGGCACCGCAGTATATGCATAACTCTTTTGTTATGCCGACTTCACCTTTTTTCCAAAACAGCGCGTTTGTCGGGCAAACTTTAATACAAAGCTTACATTCAACCCCTAAACAAGTAAACTTGTTAATGCTTATGTCACCATCAACAAAAAACTCTTTAACCCCTAAAGGAGAAAGAAGCTCTGTTCTCCGTTGTTTTTTCTCCTTTTCAGCCGTTTCCACTAATAACTGGAATATGTCTGAACCTGAAGAACCGGCAAACATGTTTTCGCCGTTCAACTTTAGCTTTTGGCGTTTCTTTAAAAAGTAGAGAATCTGCATATTATAACTATTTGTTTGGAAACTCTTTTTCCCTACATCAAAAGGAATATAACCAGCAAAGGTTCTATTCTGGCTCGGCGAAAAATATGTGCGAATTCAAAGTAATCCTAAACGGGAAGGAAGTATTCAAGGATGTTGTCTACGCTAAAGCAGAAGACGGAACTGTTACGGTTCGAGACGTTATAGGTGAATCTAAAGAATTCAAAAACTGCAAAATAACCGAAGTAGACGTAAACAATACGCGGCTAGTTTTATCAAAGACTTGAGGCTTGGCTAAAATAAAGCAGCAAGAAAACCGGAGACCAACCCAAAAATTATTGGGAAAGGCAGCCCTGGAAACATTCCTTGTTTCTCCAAAATTTTAAAAGTCAAAAAGCATCCAGCTAAAATTCCCACGATAGAGGCTGTGCAAGATAAAAATCCAAAATTTAAAAGCATATGCCCGGAAAGCATAGAATAAAATGTCAAGTCGCCAAGTCCCATTTGAACATCTTTAAAAGAGAAGCTTAAGCCACGGAAGCGTTCAAGCCCTTCTTTGGCTATTTTTCCAACAGGGCCTCGGTAAACTGCGATTGCGTCGTAAACAGCCAAAAAACATAGAATTAGAACGGTGCTCAAAGTTTGAATTGAAGCGCCTAAAAATGTTCCAAGAGCGCCGCCCAACAGAATAACTATGAAGTCGCCGATTTTACTGCGCGTCCTAAAAATTATGTAACAAGCAAAAGCCGTTATGGCAATTGAACCTGAAATTGCCAGCTCGTTTCGTGGTAAAGGGGCAAAAGAAAGCGCGGCAAACAAGTATACTAGCGAAAGCGTGAAAAACGCCGTTGTCAACGCGAAGCCCGTAACAAAAGCAATCAGCCTGTGGCTTTTGGTTTTTAAAAGGAAAAGTAAAAGGGTAGCTCCAGCTCCAACTAAAAGGACAAAATAGAAAGCGTTACCAACTGAGCCGACTGGATCTTCAGGAAAAGGTGCAACGTTGTATGGTTTAATGGAAGCCCACATTAGAAGGGAAGCGCATGCAACTCCGAAAAGCAAACTAACCAAAACAGGCGCTAGATAGACTAAATCGGCTTTGAAACCATTGCTCAAGGCTTTGCACCAGACTTAGCAGCAAACCCTTGAACTTTCAAATGGCATTGGCTGCAGAATAAACTTTTCTTTCTGTCGGTTTCGAAAATCGAATTGGAAAAATACATAACGCAAAAAGGGTTTGCACAGTGTCCCAAACCAAAAGTGTGCCCAAGCTCATGCACAGCCTCCTTTGTGCTTCTCTCAACGAAAAGCTCAAAATTTGGAGGTGCACCGTAAAATTCCTGTCTAAGCCTCCACAAAGATATCAACGCCGCTTTTCCCGGGCATTCTGCCTCTCCAAAAACAAAGTTCAGATTTGGAACAAACAGATCGGCGTCTATAACCCCCAAAACCCGATCTGGGGTTTTTGCTCTTTCGGCATAGCTGTGGACTAAGCTCAAGATTATGTCTGAACGATATTGCCTTCTTATTTTGTCAAAAGCTTCTTGAGGCACCGGCGCTGTTTTGGGAATTAGCTGGGTTTCTGTTTCGGGGAAAATCATGTTGAGGTTTTCTTTAACCCTTTCTATAACGCTTAAATCCACTGGTCCGATGCGCAAAATTCCTATTTTCATTGTTTTGCACTAAACCTCAAAAGTGTCTCCGGGTTTAGGCGCCACCGCGTCTAATCCAACTTCGCTTTTTATCCATTTTGCAAAAAGTTCGCAGTTTCCTTCAGCTCCGTGCATAACGTAGAATTTTGCGTTCCCATCAACCTTTTTAACGGCTTCTTTGAGTTCTTTAGCGCCGCAGTGGGATGAGAAATCAAAGTGTTCAACCTTCGCCTTAACTTTCTTAAGCTTTCCATCGATTACACATACGCCCTTTTCTAGAAGTTCCCTCCCAGGAGTGCCTGGAATCTGGTAGCTGACGAGAAAAACCGCGTTATGCGCCTTTTTTCCGATTTTTGAAATGTAAAACGCTGCGGGGCCGCCTTTAAGCATTCCAGCAGGCGAAATTATTACGCAGGGCGTTTTTGTCGCTCTTCTACGGTCTCTCCAACCTTCAACCCAGTTGGCGGAATGCACTGCGTCCATAAACAGTTTTGGATCCCTTAGGAACTGGGTGTAATTCATCATTACTCGGTTTGCTTCCCGCGTCATTCCGTCGATGTATATTGGGTATTCAAAATGGTGGGCGGCGAGCACGCATAGTAGCTCCTGGGATCTTCCGATGCTGAATGAGGGCACTAAAACTGTGCCGCCTTTCTCAATCACGTCGGTAACTGCTTCTACAAAGCGTTTTTCAAGTTCTGGGCGTTCTGGATGGTCCTCATTGGCGTAGGTGCTTTCAATTATAACCGCGTCCAAGTTATCGTAATCCATTTTTGCGCCTTCCAAAAGCCGCGTATCTATAAGATTAAAGTCGCCGGTGTAAAGAAGCCTTCTTCCCTCGGCTTCGATGAGCACTTGAGCGCTTCCGGGAATGTGTCCAGCGTTAAAAAGCTGCAGGGTCATGTCTCCAACGTTTTCTTCGACGCCAAAGTCCAAGTGTCTTACATTTCGCATCATGCTTCTTAGCTCAAGATACTCGTAGGGCAGGTAGTAACTTGAAAGGTGTATGAAGTCTGAGATTAACAGTTGGCTCAATTCTGCTGTCAGCTTGTTGGTGTATACCGGCTTTTTTCCTTGAATATAGAAAACCGGTATGGCGCCTGAATGGTCCAAGTGGCTGTGGCCTAAAATTATGGCGTCAACCTCTTTAGGGGGAACATGCATCGGAAACCCTGGTTCATGGTTCAACATAACGCCATAGTCTAGCAAAACCTGAGTCTTCTCAGTTTTAACCGCTATGGCTGCTCTGCCAACTTCATGGGTTCCGCCTAGAAATTTAATTTGCATGGGGGTCATTTCTTTTCATCTGTTAACTCTGTAAACATTCGCAAGCCTATTTTAAAAATATTTAGTATTTGGGGATTATATTTATCATTGCACCCAATTCATTTTGGCTACATATATGCTAATTAATTTATTGCTGAGCGTTTGCCTCCTTTAAGGAGGGGTTTCCTATCTGCTTTCTTGATTTTCTAAAGGCTAGAAGAGCTGCAGTTGCCCGCCGATTACTGTTAAGGCCAGAATAACTGCGATCCATGTTGTTGGAAAAAGCTCTATTTGAGGGATGCCATCCGAAAAGGTTTCCACAGTGAAGTAAATGGTCTCAGAAGCACCAATATTTCCGTCGACATCTTCTGCATAAACGGTTATGCGGTGGGAAACGACGGATAACCCGGTTAGGGTTATGTTTCCAGCGATGGTTACGTTGGCTTGTCCGTCTAAACTATAAGCAATCCATAAAACTGGCTTACTTACAGTGAAGGTTAATGGAACATCTGGTACGTTATATGTTTTGTTTTCTGGCGAAATAATAGGAATAACAGGAGGCTTAACGTCCACAATGTTTTCTAGGAACTCTGGAATTGCAACTGGTTTCATTAGTGGGTGATTGTCTTGGTTATTCTCATTGATAATGTAAGGAGTGTCTCCTATACAATCACCATCAGCGTCTGTGCCGTTGTAGTCGCTCCAATAGTTTCCTTCATTGCCGTCGTCCCAAAAATTGGCGGCGCCGCCTACTAGTTTTGGCGGTTCCGGTTCGCCGGGGAAAACCCAGATTGGGGCAACATGCGCTTGAAGTTTTTCTGCGGGGCTGTTATTGATGAAGTTATTGTGGTGTATTGTGTTATTTTTGTGGGATCCCTCTAGTTCGATGCCCCAACCATTGTTCTTTGCGATAGTGTTTAATGTAATTGTGTTTTCGAATGCATTGCTAATCCATATGCCCTTATCATTCCTTGAAATGTAATTTCCAATGATTGTGCCGTTTGGACCGTATCCGAAGCCGATTCCGCAGCCCTTGTTTAGTGAGATGCTGTTTCCGGTGACGTTTGAATTTTTAATGTTGCGGAAGAAAATTTCGTTTCCCCCCATTCCTTGTTATATGGTTCATTGTAACAGTATTGCTGGTTGCGGGTTCGAAGTTTATGCCATCTCCAGCATTAGCGGTTATTGTGTTGTTTGAAATGACGTTGTTGTTCGAGTTGCCATCAAGACGGATGCCATATCCATTGTTATTCGTGATGGTATTGCCAGAAATCATGTTATTGGAAGATCCCCAGAGGATTATGCCATTCAAATTGTTTGCTATGGTGTTGCCGCTAACTCTTGAATTAGTCGTGTAGCAAAGCAAAAGCCCACCTCCGTTGTGTTCAAGGTGTAAACCCTGAACTGTTATGCCGCTGCAGTTCCTTAATACCACCCAACCCGCGTTGGAGGGCACGGTTCTATTGTGCTGTCCTACCCAATAATAGATTGGTTTGCCGTTTATCTTGTTCGAGGTGTCAATGTTACTGACAACATAGACGCTTTCTGAAATTGCGTAATTGTTGTTCGCAAACTGGTTATTTCTAAAAACAACGTTTGAAGCGTAAACCGCCACTCCATAAGTGTTATTCGGTGTTATTCGCAATGTAGTTATCTGAAACTTCGCTTCCGGATGAAAAATCGTAAAATGCGATGGCGCAAGTGTTGTTAGTTATCGTGTTGCCCAAGACTTTGTTGCTTCTTGGGGATGCTGGCAGACCATAGTTTAACCAGGTAAATTTAATGCCGTATGTGAAGTTGCATATTTTTAGGTTCCTTATTGTGACGCCGTTTCTTTCTTGAAGGAAGATTCCTGTCCCGTTTCCATTACCTTGGAGAGCGTGGCCTGCACCATCAACAACTATACCATCACATAGAATCACAATAGTGTTGTAGATGTCGTCTGTTAAAGTGTAAACATTACCGCTGCGGCGAATTTTGGCGGTTCCTTCAACTGTTCCATCGCTGTTAATTAGGATACCGGGGGGATTGTTTCTGGAATGAAATTTGCTGATGATAGATTAACAAGTATCGTCTCAGCTACTGCAAAGAACAAGAGGGCTGCAAGAACCAAGGCCACGAGAAGACTTCTCGGCAAATGTCCGTTCCCTAAGTGGAGACTTGAAAAGGCAAAAATAAAATTTTTTGGATCTCCTTTACCGCTAACTATGTTAGACAGTTTTCGCAATTAAATTTATTGCGGTTAAACAAAATTGCTTGTGTTCTTTGTTAAATGGTTTGCCACAGCCGGATTTTCAACAGTATGCGTGTGCATTATATTTTGAGAGTATTGGGCTTTTCCATGTGGCCAACTCTAACAAGCCCAGTTTTGATAGCCTTTAAAATCTCATCCAAGTTTGTGGAAGCTTTAATTTCCGTATAAACTGACCATAATTCTTCAACTCTATGTGCGTCGCTTCCAGCCACTCCTGGCAGTCCCATTTTTTTAGCTAACTTTTCAGCTAACGCGTTACACTGTCGGGCGCTTCCACCATTTAAAACTTCAATAGCGTCAACCTTATAATCCTTAGTCAAGTCTCCTAAACCATACTCCCTGTAAGGATGAGCCGCAACAACTACGGCTCCAACGCTTCGTGCAAAATCAATCACGTTTTCCACGGTCCACGGTTCCGGTGGGACTTCTGCAACACCCAGCAAGAGCAGGTCGCCGTCAACGGTGCTTACCTCGATTCCGGGAATTATGGTGACATCTGGGTGTGCAGAGGCTAGCTCCCTCACTTTGTAATAGCCTTTAACAGTATTGTGATCTGTTATAGCCACTGCATTGATGTAGGGCTGGGCGATGAGCTGTTGCACTAGAGTTTTCGGGTGGATTGAAGAATCGTTTGAAAATAATGTGTGAATGTGTAAATCAGCTCGAATCAAGGCAAATCGCCAGGCTTTTCTTGCGCAACTCTTTCTTTAAGAACGTCGACATGGCTTTAATCCACTTTCCCTTAACATCAAGGTATTTAAACCTAACGCCTTTGGCTAAACAAGCCTTTCTGCAAGCCTTCAAAATTTCGCCGTTCCAATTTTCGGGGTCATGTAGCAAAACCACCAGCCTATAGTCTCTTTGGGTTATGTAATTTGCAACTTGAGAAGCCACGTATACTAATGTTTCCTTGTCAAGTGGAAGGACGCTTTCATGCTGAGAAAGAGGATAAACTTCATCAATTTCAACTGGAACCACGCCGAAAGGAGCGCTGTAAAAACATGTGTGAACGCTGTTTGAGTTGTTTCCAAGAACCTTTTTAAGCATCTTAACTGTCTCTTTGTATTCTTTTGATCTATGGAAAGGTTTAGTTCTGGTTTGAGGCACAAGCAGAAGAACATCGGCATTTCGGGGTTTCAAATATCTTTCAGCCATTCTCATTCTGTGGCGGACAACTTCAGGCCGGGCAAGATCAAGAGCGCTGAAGAAGAAAAGGCCGCTTCGCTTTACTGTTGGACTGTGCCTCTCAATAAAGGCCTCGTAGTTCCCAAGCTTCTTTAAGGCTTGAAACAAAGCTGGATGTCCATGCATCCGCAATTCTAAATGCTCCCAGAGGCGGCCTTCCTTTATAGCTTGTTTTATGTATCTTATTTCCGAAAGGCATGCGTAGAGGTTGTGTTCTGCAAGGAAAGTTTGCCTTTCCTCTCGGGGCATTTCTGAAACGTCCTTTGGTTTTCTGCTTAAACATTTTGGACAATTGCAGGGGAAATATTCCAGTTCTTCAAGTCTAATGGTGCCAGTGGCAGTCATGTAACGATTTTCTTTGGCGTATATCGCATAGGCTGCGGAGTCAAAGAGGTCGCATCCAAGGGCGACAGCTAAGGAAAACATGAAGGGGTGGCCGGCTCCGAATAGGTGAAGAGGTTTTTCAATGGGAAGGTTAATTTTTGCAGCCATAATCATGTCCGCTAAAACGTCGAAACGGTAGCGTTCCATAACTTCTGTTGGACTGCCTAACGCGTAAATTTGGAAGGGAAGTTTTCCCATTTCAACGGCGGACTTGGCTACAAGATCTAAATAGCGTCCTCCTTGAACAGGCCCAACCCAGAGGATGTCCTCTCTGGTTTTGAATTTGAAAAATTCTTTCGCTCTTCGAAGGGTTTCGTTCACTGTTTGCTCTGCGTTTTCCTTTGAAACTTCCCAGCCTGTGGGCAAGTCTAGGATCGTGGCTATGTCTGAGCCTATTTTTTCCTGGTACGCAACGATTTCCTCGGGGGTTGTTTCTATGTCTCCGTAAACGAGAATCTGGTAGGCTCCGGAATCCGTCATCACCACTCCGTCAAAGCCTAGAAAATTGTGTATGCCCTTTTCTGCCGGCTGATTTTGGAAACGTTTCTTTAAAATGTATGCGTTTGTTATTAATGCTTCAAATCCAAAGTTTTCACGAATTTTTGACGGTGGAACGGGTTGAATGCTTGGGTTTATCACTGGAAAAAGCAGAGGAGTTTCTACGGTTCCACTTTTGGTTCGCAGCTTCCCAATTCGCGCAAGTAAGTCTCTATCTTTTATTTCAAAGCTCATGCTGGAATCTAAACAAAATCGGTTAAACATGCTTATAAGAATGTGGTGCAAAGCTTGCAACTGGTAAACTTATATGGCAATTCCTTATTCTATTAATGGCTCTAAACGGAAGGAAAAAGCATGGTTTGCACAATCCAAATTGAAGAAAAACCCGTACTTAACAATCCTGTACTTATTGAGGGGCTGCCTGGAATAGGGTTTGTGGCTAACATTGTAGCTTTACATTTAATCCAAGAGTTGAAGGCAAAACGTTTTGCCAAAATTTTTTCAGCAGCTTTCCAAGATTTAGCGGTAACAACGGAGGATGGGAAGCCCCGCTCGCCCATAAACGAGCTTTACTATTGCAAGGGCGCGGGCAACACCCGAGACCTAATAATATGGTATGGCAACACTCAAGCCTTAACAACCTTTGGGCAGTACGAACTTTGCGGACGCATTTTAGACATCGCTGAAGATTTGGGCTGCCGCTACCTAATAACGCTTGGAGGGTTTAAACAGGAAGAAGTCAAAGAAGTTCCAGAAGTTTACTGCGCAGCTTCAGATCCTGAAACCCTAAAAGAAGTATTAAACCTTGGGACAAAAATCATGGTGGGAAACATTTTCGGTATTGCAGGGCTCTTGATAGGCCTCGGAAGCCTTAGAGGGTTTAAGGGTTTTTCTCTTCTTGTGGAAACCGTTGGAACTTATCCAGACGCGAACGCTGCGCGTTATGCGCTTTCCACGTTAAGCAAGTTCTTAAACTTGGATGTTGACGTTTCGAGATTGGATTTGGCGGCCCAGCAGACAACAAAAATACTTGAGTCCTTCGGCTGGATTAAGCCAACTGTTGAAGAAAAGAAAAGGGAAGAGCAGTTCCGCTGGTTTGTTTAGCCTTTTGTTTCGCTGATGAATTGCTCGTAAACTTTTTGCACTCTTTCAGCAGCCGGACCTGAACCTTCAACAACGCCTTTCTCAGTAACTTTAACCTTGTCCATAACCCATATGAACCCTTTATCTTCATACAGTTTAACCATTGTTGGGAATACTCTTTCAAGGCGGTCAGCTAAAGCCTTCAAGTCGAAGGGTTTTTCCACGCTTAAAATTTGCGCTACAACATTTCCGTTTAAGAAAACCCTATGAAGCTTTTTCCCTTCCTCGTCCTTCGCTTCTGCTAAGCATAGGCTCAAATTGTCCGGGTTTATGCCTATCAAAGTTCCATTGTAGGTTTTGCCAGCTGTAGTTGTGACAATCACTGTTTTGTCAACCAGAGCTGAAACTTCTGTGAAGAACCTTCTCTGTGCAACTGACAAAGTTTAACCTCCTTCACTGCACTACACGTTATCTAAACACGCATTTTAGGATTTAAACTGCACAAGGGTTATTAGGTATATTCTGTTGCTAAATTATTTTGTGGTTTAGGAATTGGCGCAAATAGATAGAGAAAGGGAGGCGCTTTACGCCAGACTCAGGTCTATAGAGTCTGACCTTGCCAGCGTTTCCGGAGCGATAAGCGATGTTGAACGCAAACTGGCTTCCATTGACGGGGCTACGGCTTCTCTTCCAAGCAGACTTGCAACAGTCCGTGGGCGCGGTTACGCGGCTATGGGGCATCTGGAAAAAGAGCATAGAGCTTTTAACAAAAAAGTGGATGGAAGTTTCTACAACAATCAAGCAGAACTTCTACAACAACGTTCAACCATTAACCGCTCAGATTCGTGCGCTTAAATCGGAAGTTCAAGGGTTAAAGGCTGGAGCAGGCTTTGGCGGCATGGTTTTCGGATGGGCTTCAGTGGGGCGCCTTTCAGCGGAAGCCTCAACCCTAAAAGCGCGGGTTATCCCTGAAACATCCAAGATTAACGCTTCCCTAGGCGAGTTTTTTGGAAGCATAGACGCCATAGACAGAGACTTGAAAATAGCTGAAAAAACCATGGAGCTTTTCTCATTCGCGGGTTTCCAGCTGAAACCCGAAGAAAGCCCAGTGTTGGCTATTGAAGGAAAAATAATGTTAAAAGACAAATGTGAGGGAACACTTTACTTCACCAACCAACGGTTCATCTTCGAAGGAAAGAAAGAAGTGGTGTTGGAAAAGAAGCTTTTCATAACCACAAAAAAGAAGATGGAACGCACGGTGTTAATAGAACAGCCCATAGGGGCGCTTCAGGAAATCTCTAAAGGACGAGTTGGGTTGGTGGCGTGGACAGGCGTCTACATACGTTTTAAGCCAGAACGTAGGCTGGAAGAAACCCCTTCGACGTTAAAGACTGGAAAGCCGACGTGATAACACGGTTCTTCCAGTATATTATCAGAGGCGAAGCTGACAGAGACATAGCAACCATAAAAGGCATAACTCCTAAAGAGGCACCAACCATAAGAGTTGTCCGCTGTCCCCACTGTGGAGCGCCATACACAAAGGAAATTTACAAGGGACAAACTTCCGTACAATGCGAATACTGCGGAACCTCAATAATCATAAGCTAAAACTAGCCAATTTTCGTCTCTTCTAGACTCTGCTTTAGAAACACGGCGGTGTCGGACGGCACATCACGGTAAACAACGACATTTGGACCAATCCAACAGTTAGCGCCAACTTTCACACCGGGCATCAAAAGCGCGTTTATCCCAGTTTTAACATTATCCCCTAAAACTGCTCCAAGCTTTGTTCTTCCACTATCCACCAGCTTATCTTTAACCATCATTTTTATTGTTCCAGCGTCAAGCCGATAATTTGCCGTTATCGTTCCAGCGCCGAAATTGCCTTTTTCTCCTATTATGCTGTCGCCAACATAAGACAAATGCCCAATATGCGTTCCATCCATGATTATGCTGTTTTTTATTTCACAAGCGTTTCCTATGCGCACCTTTTTGCCGATGCTTGTGCAAGGGCGTATGTAACAGTTAGGCCCTATATCACTCTCCTCATCTATGAAAGCTGGTCCCTCAATATAGGCTCCGGAACGTATCCGCGCAGTTTCCGCAACCGTCACCGGACCAATTATGCGCGCGCCTATCTCCACGTTTCCAAGAATACGGTGCTCCATCCTTGTCAGCATCCAACGGTTAGCCTCAAGCAAATCCCAAGGTCTGCCAATGTCAAACCACTCGCCCTTCGGAATTTCGGCAGCAAAAATAGGCTTTCCTTCGCTAAGCAGAAACGTAATGGCGTCGGTGATTTCCCATTCTCCTCTAGACGAGGCAGATATCCGCTTTGCCTTTTCGAAGATTTCCGTTGAAAGCACATAAAGCCCAGCGTTCGCCAACCGTGTAGGTGCCTCTTCCCTTTTCGGCTTCTCGACTATGCGTTTGACTCGTCCTTCAGCCTCAAGCTCCACTATCCCATACTCTTCGGGCTTTTCCACCGGAACAACAGTTAAAGTGGCAGACGGCCTCTTTTTTTCATGCATGTCTAAAACCTTTTTTAGGGCTTCTGGCGTGAACAGCAAATCGCCGTAAACAAGCAGAAAATCCTCATCCACATATGATTCTGCAGCGCTCACAGCGTTTCCAGTTCCAACAACCGCCTTTTGATAGGCGTACTCAATCTTTAACCCCAACTTTTCTCCAGAACAAAAATATCCACGAATAACATCAGCCATATAATTGACAACTATTACAACCTCGTTTATCCCACATGCCTTAATGGCGTTTAAACAGTGTTCAAGTATCGGCTTTCCGCCTACGCTTATCATGTGCTTTGGCCTAGTTAAAGTGAGGGGCCGCAGTCTCACGCCTTCGCCAGCAGCCAAAACCACCGCCTTCATCTTCTAAAACCCTCCACAACTTCCTTAACAACGGCCGCAGCCTTCTCCATTATGCTTTCGGCAGCCTTTAAAGATTCACCTTCAACAGTTAATCGCAAAAGAGGCTCAGTGCCCGAAGCCCTAACCAGAACCCAACCTTCTTCAATGGCTAAACGGACACCATCAACCGTCGAAATCTGCGTATACCTTGGAAAATGCGCCTTCAAAGATTCCCCGGCCCTCTCAACAACAGCATATTTCACTTCATTATTACATGGAACATTCTCCCTAAGAACGGGATAAGCGGGGACTTCAGCGACAAATTCTGAGAGGTTTTTGCCTTCGTCTTCTAAAGCCTTTAGAAGAAGCGCTGACGAGAGTATTCCATCTGGGCAATAATGGAATTCTGGGTGTATCCAGGCCCCGCAAGGTTCCCCGCCGAAAACCGCATCAAACTTCTTTACCGCCTCTGCAACGTAAACGTCTCCAACCTTCGTTCTCACAACTTTTCCGCCATAAGGCTCCACCATCCTTTCAACGCACATGGAAGCCTCAACATTCGTAACCATAATCCTGTTCTTTCCCTTTTTTAAAACGTGAGCAGCATAAGCAGCTAAAACCCTGTCAAAATCCACAAAAACGCCATTCTCATCCAAAAAAGCTGCGCGGTCGCCATCGCCGTCATAGGCAACTCCAACATCCGCCCCCATCTCCCCAACAATTTTTGATAACGACTTTAAAGACTCAGCGTTAGGCTCTGGGCTTCTCCCCGGGAAAAAACCGTCAAACTGGGCGTTAATCGCTACGTTCTTGCATTCTAAACTCTTAAAGATTGCAGGAGCTACTTGACCTGTGGCCCCGCATCCCGCGTCAACCACAACATGCCAACTCTTGCGCAGCCGCACATTTTCATGTATCATCTCTATGTATAAACGGCTTTCATTTAAGGGAAAAGCACCGCCTAGATTCTGCCAATCAGCCAAAAGAAAATTTTCCTGTTCAATTATTTGTTCCACCTTGTTTTGGCGTTCTTCATCGTATGCCGTGCCATCTCCGTCGAAAATTTTTATCCCATTGTATTGAGGCGGATTATGCGACGCAGTAATCATCACACCAGCATCAGCGCCCAACCTACTTGTTAAATAGGCTAAAACTGGAGTTGGCAAAACACCGAGACAGAAAACTTTTGCACCACACGACAACAAACCTGAAACCAAAGCGTTTTCAAGCATCAAACCAGAAGTGCGCGCATCCCTAGCCACAAAAATTTTTCCCGCATTAGCAAAAGTGCCTAAAGCTAAGCCCACTTTAACCGCCAAAATCGGAGTTAAATCCTTGTTAACTACGCCTCGCACCCCAGAACTTCCAAACAACTTCGCTTGCATGCCCCATGCACCCTGCCAACAACCCTGCTATGGTTAAATACCAACGTGGTTTAAATAATTTGAGCAGAAAAATACTTGGCATACAACTGTTAAAATGTTTTTTAACCAAAAATGAAAAGTGACACGCTCTTATCCATCCTATAAAACAATTAA
>WUQU01000501.1 GCA_009889605.1 Candidatus Bathyarchaeota archaeon
CCCGAAGGGCTTCGTCCTCCACGCGGCGTCGCTGGATCAGGCTTTCGCCCATTGTCCAAAATCCCCCACTGCTGCCTCCCGTAGGAGTAGGGCCTGTGTCGCAGTGCCCTTGTGGCCGATGATCCTCTCAGACCGGCTACCCGTCATCGGCTTGGTAGGCTTTTACCCTACCAACTACCTGATGGGCCGCAGGCCGATCCCTTGGCTCCTTGCGGACTTTACTCTCCCGAGTCTATGGCGGTTTACCTGCAGTTTCCCGCAGCTATCCACCTCCAAGGGGCTCGTTCCTACGTGTTACGCACCCGTCCGCCGCTATGCAGCTATCCACCGAAGCTTCAAGCTGCACCGCTCGACTTGCATGTGTTAGGCACGCCGCCAGCGTTCACCCTGAGCCAAGATCAAACCCTCCAAGCTAATCTCGTTAGGTTTAACCTTGTTTTTTTCTTCTGGTGGCTGCTATTCATATTTCAATGACCGGACTCTTCTTGCGCGTCTCTTAATTTATCACATCTTCTGTTACTTGTCAAGCTTTTTATTTTTGTTTTTTGCCTTACAACCCTTCGCTGTTTTTCCGCAGCGTTTTTTAATTTATCATATCCCACTTTTTTTGTCAAGCACTTTTTATTTTTTTATTTTTTCTTCCTGCCCTTTTTGCTGTTTTTCTCGTCTCACTCCAGCATTGTTTAATCTACCACAGACTGAATTTTTTGTCAAGCAGGTTTCTTCATTTTTTTTACTTTTTGTCCACTTGCCAGTCCCCGCTTGTTTTCCTTTCTCATGCAGCAGGTATCATTCTACAATATTTATTGTTAACTGTAAAGCCTCTCACAGTAACAACTAATCATTCTGTTCTTTACAACTTGATTTATTATTCCTACTCGCCAGGCGTTTTAACACACTATATTTATGCTTTATTGTTGCTCTTAATGTTACTTGCACTTGCTCTATTTACTCGTCACTCACTCTATTTTTCTATTTCTACTTTGTGAAATTGAAAAAGCAGCTTATATTTTCTAAAAATTTCTAGAAAAGTAAAACGCTACAAAATGCTACAAATTACAACAATTTCAAGAAAAAATTTACGAAAACTGGTACAAGGATCGAAACTATGAAGCCGTGACCGAACGAAACAAGAGCTGTTTCTTTATCAGCATAGATGGCTATTAAACCCAGCAATGTGTCCATAGACGTAGCCCCAGCCACAGCAATTGTACCATATCTTGTTTTTTTAAGCCCAAAAGGAGC
>WUQU01000502.1 GCA_009889605.1 Candidatus Bathyarchaeota archaeon
CTATTCTTTCCAAGGCTACAAGCCTTGTCACAATGTTTTGCGGTTCATTGAGGACAACCACTCTGCCCTGTACCGCTCCAACTTTCGGGTCTGCAAATTCTTCCACTAGTTTTTCAACTATATCTTTCTGCGGATAATAGTTCGCGTCAAAACAGAGGATTATTTCGCCTTTCGCATGACGCAGTCCAGCATTTAAAGCGGATGCTTTTCCTCGGCCGCCCTCCTCTCGGTTTCGCTTCACAACCGTAATATAGCCATAATTTTTTGAGTATTGTTCAGCTATTTTTCCAGTGGCGTCTTCTGAAGCATCATCAATAACTATTACTTGTAACTTGTCCTTGGGATAGGTTAACTCGGTCATTCTGTAAAGAAGCCTTTCGATCACTTGCTCTTCATTACGGGCAGGTATTAAAATTGAAACCGTAGGCGTGCGAACCTCATTTTTGACTGTTCCTTCTTTTTTGCCTTTTTGATAACTTTTGAGAGTTGTTAAGGTGAAGATGTAGTGGCGAACAAGATACGCAATCATTAGGCATGTTAAAAAATGAAGACAACTTCTAAAAACTCAAGGAGCACTGGTTATAACGCCCCTTTTTGTTTAGAAGGCGAGATAAAAGTTAAACTTATGGAGCAGAAGGATACAATCCAGAACAGGTTTAAAAACGGGCTTAAAATGAGGAAAACGGCGCTGAAAAATCCGCCAAAATGCTCTGCAGCGGAAAAAGCAAACAAATAGAAAACTTTATTCCAAAAGAAGCCAATAAAATTGCCAACTAACAAAAGAACCAGTTTCCTTTTCAAAGATCCATTTAACGGAAAAATTGCAGCAACAAACAAGAAATTAAAAAGAATTAAAAACAACAAGGACTCGCCGCTTACGTGTAATAATTGGTGAAGAAGAAAAAGAGACTATTGTTGCAGCTGTGAATCCAAAAATTAAATGCTTCATCAGCCTCCATCTCCAACCTCGATTCTTTTTCAGACTAGGTGCTGATTACGGAAACGAAAGATTATAGAAGGTTATGCGGAAATATTTTTAAAATTTACGTGAAATTTCGTTTCTCAAAAACTATTTTATCCAAAACCATGCTTAAAACTTGAAAAACTTCCTCAGCGGTTAAATTTTCAGTATCCAATATCAAGTGAAAAGGGGTAAAATCCTCGCCTAAACTGAAACCGTAAAGCCTCTTATAAATAGCCTTTGTTTTCTCCTCTTTATGCCTTAAGGCTTCTAAGGCTTCTTTTACGCTTATCCCATCCCTTTTAGCCACCCGTTCAGCCCTTTTCCTCGACGAGGCTTCCAGCCAAACTTTAAAACCGTCTTTAAGAAGCCATGGCATAGTCCAACTGTCCAAAACGACGTTTCCCTGTTCAGCTACTTCCAAAAGTTTTTGATCCACAGCCCTGTCAAATTTAGGGTCTTTTGTCCTATTTTCCAGAAAGGACAAGCCTTCTCGGCTTTCCCACCAGCCTTTTTCAAGGGATTTATAGCCTCTCTCTATGGCTAAAGCCTTTAGGGCTTCGCCGCCGGAATAGTATTTTAAGCCGTATTTTTCAGCAAGCCTCTTTGCTTGTGTGCTTTTCCCGCTTCCAGCCATTCCGCAGATGCATATGACCAACGGTTTGCTAGCCATTTACCGAAGCCTCATGCAGCATTTAAGGTTCGGGCTGCCTTTTTTAGAGCGGTTTTTAGACAGTTGTGGCAAATTTGGCCTCCGTAAATTCGCCAGATTCGCTTTCGTGTCCGGTTTAATTTTCCCATTTCTGATGGGGGAAGCCGCGGAACTGCGTTTAAAGGTTTGCCGCAAAGGCCGCAACTGTTTTGGGCGGTGACTTCAAGTTTAAAGTGGATGCCCGTGCGGCCTCCAGGCAAAGCCTTGCAAACACGTTTTCTGCTTCGAGTACGTTGAGCTGGTTTAGGCATAATATATCACTCCGTGCTAGTTAACCCAAACAAGTGGGAAAACACTAGGCTAAAAAGTATAGAGCAAAGCAAATACCACCAGTACAGCGATGAAAAGGGGCCGAGTTGCGGCCCGATTCCAGGGAAAAACGCAATATCAAGACTGCCATACATTCTTATTAAAAACTGCCATACAAGGATGATTGGGATAAGAAATAGCAAAGTCACTTTCATGGATTGCCACATGATTTTGGAATTAAGCTGGAGTATGTAATGTTGTTTTTTCATAAGTTTCTCGATTTGTTTTTTATCTCCGCTTTTTTGAGCCTTGCGCAGTTGCTCATTCCACTCCATAATTTCTTTCCGCCAGGCCTTAGACTTCTCCGGGTCTGTTAGAAGGCGGTTTGCAAGAGATGTAAGAAAAGTGATGGTAGCAGCGAGGAGCATTATGGAAATTGTTAACCATGCGTTTTCTAAGGCCATCTTTCCACAACCTCTCTTAGCTTTCCACAACCTCTCTTAGACTTTTACCTTTAACATTAATAACGCTTTTTACAAGCGCCGTCGATTACTCTTTCCAGTTGAAGATAACTACTCATGGTTTAGCCTCCGAACAGCTTCCTAAACGCTGGGTACATTTCAGCAGCTCTTTCTCGCACCAATATTTCGTAGTATTGATAGATTATTCCAACGGAAAGCAGTATTCCTATGCCAGAACCAAAAACTCCGAAAAAGTCTGAAAGACCGGCGATTAAACCTACAATAATTCCGCCGAGAATTGTTACTGCAGGAATATAACGTTTAAGAACTTGTTCAATAGCCTTTCCGGAACGCCTATAACCTGGAATCTCCATGCCTGCATCTACGAGTTGTTTGGCCACTGTGGATGGACCTAAGCCGCCGACTTCAAGCCATGTAAGGGAGAATATTACGCAGAAAGCGATTAGAATTGCCAAATAAACAAGGGCTCTTACTGGTTCGGCTATGACGTTTGAAAGGTTACCGGGAGAAGTTACATAGTAAACAAGTCCGCCGCCGGGCACGTATTGTTCGCCTTCCAGTTTATACCAGCCTAAGAGATTGACCCAAAAGTTGTCTTTTCCCCATGGCTGGCTCCAGAGGATATAGGAAAAGAAGTATATGTTTGCGAACAGGGCTGAAGCGAATATTACTGGCAGGTTAGAAACATATAACAGTTTTATTGGATAGCGGCTTCTGAAACCGCGGTATCCTGCATAAGATATGGGTAGCTCAACCCTTACTCCTTCCACATAGATTATCACTAGGAAAGCAGCTATGGTGGCTATAAGCCCTATCAATGAAGGGTAGTTGCCTCTTAACAAGAGCCCAGTTACGGGTTTTCCACTCATCACTGTCTGAATCAGTGCAACGAAAATTCCTGAACTCCCATACTCATCCACGGGTGGGGAAACGTAGAAACATTCGAGGAATATTTGTTGGGCAACACCAGCCATAATGAAAAGGCTTATTCCGCTCCCAAAACCCCAGCCTTTCTGAAGAAGTTCATCTAAAAGCAGGACAATCACACCAGCAGCCAAAAGCTGTAGGAAAACTATTATGGCTGTTGTTCCTGACAACGTGCCGTACATTCCGCTGATTATGTAGGCTGACGCTTGAACTCCCGTGAGTATTATAGCGAAAACTTTGCTTGCCGTTGTGAACAGTGAGCGGTCTTCGGGTTTGGACATGTCGCATTCTATCATTGCGGAGCCGACTAAAAGCTGCAGGATTAAGCCAGCTGTCACTATTGGGCCGATGCCAAGCTCCATTAAAGTGCCACGAGAAGAAGCGAAAATTATTCTTAACGGGGCAAGTCTTTCTTCGGCTTCAGCTGGAATCCCATATAAGCGGCAGGCTTCGCTAGCCATTACAAGATATATTATGAGGGCTATGGCGGTCCACAAAAGTTTTTCATTAAAACCCACTTTGCGTTCCGGAGCTTTAATTTCCGGAATAAATCTGGCCACGGGTTTAAATAGGCTTAGGAATCTGCCGGCCATAGGTTAACAGCTACTCCTCGATTTCTTCGGATTCTGCTAGAACTTGTCCTCCAGCCTCTTTTATTTTTTCAGCAGCGGATTTAGAGCATAAAGGCACTTTCACAACCAAGGGTTTTGTAACTTTTCCCGTTCCAAGAAGCTTTGTGTAGCCTAGGCTTTCCAGATTTACGAAAATTTTTCCTTCCTTTTCCGTTTCTTTTAGTTTTTCAGCCATTTCGTCGAGTTCGCCAACATTTATAACCTTGATTTGCCGCCGCAAGCTTTTCGGCGAAGTAAACCCTTTTTTACCAAAATATTCTGGTTCATATTTTATAACGTAAGACCAACCGTGTTTGTGACGTCCAACCTTGCGCATGCCTTTAGAACCCGACTTTCTATGCTGACCTACTCTGCCATAACCTTGTGTTCTTGAACCACGCTTCTTTCTGATTTTCCTAAGCTTGTGAGGCATTCCTAACCAGCCACTTTGTTTAAAGCTTTTTCTTCTAAAGCTTTTTTCAACCGTATTTCAAGCACTCCATTCTTATATGTTATGCGCATTGATTCTGGAATCACTCCCTTCGGAAGATTTAAACTTTTATAATACTTACGCTCCTGCGCCTTAGCTGACAAAATTAATCTTTGCTTTTCAGCATGAGCTTTTATATTTTCCCTCTTGAATCCCTTAAGTTCAGCCACAACCACCACATTGTCCTTTTCCTGGAATATGTCCAACAGGGGTTCTGGTTCTTTCCAAACTGTCTTTTTGAGAGGTTTAGAATTTCTATACATATACATGTATGGGTGCGGTCTTCCCCTAACCTTTAAATTTTTAGTTCTGGAGATTTTGGAAGCTTTTTCGTTTTCAGCTTCATCCAGTTTCTTCACAATCTTGAACCATTTTGGACGTTTTTCGCTTCTCCGCCACTTCATGTCAGAATCTGCCCTCACTTTACAATGGCATCTCCAAACTGACTATAAAATATATCGCCGAAATTTGAAGCATAATGGCGGTTAAATCATCCGCTTTAAAAGATCGTTAATTTTGTCGCCTCTGTACCCCAACTCGCCGCCTGCACCATAACTCTTCTTTATTTTTCCCTTCAAACCCTTGGTTGGCGGATGCAATTTAAAGAAAGGCTGCACATCTGGAAGCTTCCAATATTCAACTTTGCAATTAAATACTGCCTCGGCAAGTTCTTCTAGGGATTTATAACCAATTTTCTGAGCATACTCGTCGGTTAGTTTTTTGTTTCCAGCGAGTTTCCCCCTCTTTTTCAGCAACATCGCTATGGTTTCTTTTGAAACTTCACCCCAGGTGAGGAAGCTTTGGGCGGTTTTCAGCATTCCAAGAAATGAAGGCCTATTATCAATTAAAACTGCATAATTGTTTCTATCCAAATTTAGCATTTTGAGGGTTTCCCTAACCTGCAGCGGCGCACTTATTGTCCCGCGGATTTTCACAGCTGCAATGCATTTACGTTCTTCTGGTTCACCGGACAACTATTTCACCCAATCCATAGGAGTTATTAGGCTATAGGTTTTCTTTAAAGCATCAAAAACTGCATAAGCGAAAGACGGAACGGTTCTGGTGGAGCCGAAGCTTCTAGTCCAACAGTCCTTTACACCGGCGAGACCGAGAATAACTTTGGCAACCTCGCTGGCCACCAAACCTAAACCTCTTGGTCCAGGAATAACAACTATTTTTACGCCGCCGCATTTACCTTCCACTTGGAAAGGCACAGAGTGGGGTTTTCCGCAGCCGCACTCCCAGCTTCCACAGCCCCTTCTCACCGGGACTAGGTTAAGCCTAGCCGCGGCGGCAGCTTTTTCTATGGCGGTTCGCACCTGGCTTGCTTTTCCAGCGCCAAGTCCAATGTAGCCGTCTCTGTTTCCAACAGCCACTATAGCTTTAAACCTAGACTTTTCGCCAGCGTCTGTTTGTTTCTGCACGAGGTTTATGTTTATAACTTCCTCTTGAAGGTCTGGAAGCAAAGCATCAACAATTTGGGGTTCCCGTATAGGTAAGCCTTCCATAAAAACTTCTTCAATAGAGGTTATCTTACCCTCTTGAATCAGCTTTCCAAGGCGTGTTTCAGGAATCCACTGTTCTGAACTTTCAGTTTTTTCAACTGCCAACATGTTTACCTCCACTCTTAAACGCGGAGACTAAAGCTTTCTTAACCTCTGCAAAGTGCTCGGGAAGGCTTTCCGGGGAAACCTTGCTTTCAAGATACTTTGAAAAGGTGGACATATACTTTTCAGTGTTCGCTGACAAGGTTTTAGCATAGTGAGCTATGTGTTCGCCTTTTATTCGTTTTTCATCGGGCAGTTTCTCCTCACCATAAGGCACTTCAAGACCGGAATCTAAAACACCTTTTAACGCAGCGAAAACCCTTGCACCCTTTGAAGGAGTATGCAAGCCTATGTCTAAAATCGCTTCGTTAACTCCTTTGGCTTTGGCTTTAAACCCGCATAATAACCCAGTTAAGTATGCTGCTGGCAGATTTCCCCGCGGAGCCTTCCACCCATAATTTTTAAGTTCTCTGCTATGGGCTGAAACTAAAACCTCATCACCTTGAGGTTTTGCCACAACAATTTGAGCTAAAACATTTTTAAGGGTTCCACGAACTACAAGCCTAGGTTTCCCAGAGACAACTAAAGCTTTCCTTTTCCTGTAGTTTGTTTTACCTTCCCTTCGTCTGCGGTATTGCACACAATAACGCGCGTTCTTCGCCATCAACGTTTCCTCCAAAGATCATGAGCTTTTAAGTAACGTTCCAGGTCAGCTATGGATTCGAACCTGCCGCTTTTCACCATGGTGTATAAATCGCGATAAGTGCTTTCATTAATTATCTTGTTTTCCTTCAGCTCACGAAGCCGCTTTCTTAACACGCGAACTTTATTCATCCAAGCCTCCTTTTTAGAAATCTTTGCACGCGAAGCACCAGTTTTACTTCCCGGCCCACGCCTTAACCCCTTCTTCTTTTTTTCATGAATAACTCTTGCCCTTGCACGGCTTACTCCTTGCTCCTTTAATGGTTTAATTACCCCTTCATGGATTAATTTTTTAATTTCCTCGCGGGTTATCGCCGCTTCGACATCATCCACCCTGTTGGGGTCTATCCAAACCCTATTCTGTCCAACCTTTAATATTTGCGATGCCAAACGCCGCTGGCTTTTAAGGCTTGTCACTGCTCCTTCTTCCTCCCCTCACGTTTCTCCGACTTTTTCCGCTGGGGTTTCGGTGTCTCCTCTTCCAGCGGTTTCTCTTCTTCCCCCTCTTTTTCTTCTTTCTCTTCTTTTTCCTCAACCTCCTGCTCTCTTTCCTCCTCTTCTTTTTCTTCGCCTTGCTCCTCTTTCTTTTCCTCGACTTTCTCTTCAATTTCTCCGAGGTTCAGAACTTTGATTTTCTTTTTCCTTGCCTCAACCAGAATCTTTGCTCTTGTCCTTTTGCCTACAGTGTGGGCGATTCGCACAGCCTGGGTTTTTGGATCTATCTCCTTAAGCGCTTCTTCGTTATAAACTAAAACTTCCTCATAGCCTGAAGGGTGGATTCCCCTAGCGGCTTTCGGCCCTCTGTAGCCAACGTTCACTGTGGCAGGCCAGCCTTTGATTTTTCTGCGCATTTTGTTGTCTATGCCTCGGGGTTTGCGCCAACTTTCTTTTAACCGGTCATACCGCCAACTTTCATGTCTGACAAAATTGGGCTTCTTATCTTTCAACCGTTTCCTTACGCGTAAGGCTTTTTCTAAGGCTGCATTGTTCTGTTCTTTCACTGTTCCATTCCCTCGCTTCGTTCATATAGGTATATACCGTCTAAGAATATACGGGGGTCTTTCCTTTTCACTTTAGTGGCTTGCTCTATGTTTGCCGCCGTCTGGCTTACATCTTCTAAATTGATTCCTTGAACGATTATGTCTTCGCCGGAAACCTTGACTTTGGCATCACCGATTATTTTTGCTCGTCTAGGGTTACGTTCACCCGTGAAATTCTCAATTAAAACAATTTTGTTTTGAACCTTAACGGATATGGGGAAATGGGAGAAAACGATTTTCAACTTATACGTGAAACCCTTTCTAACTCCAGTAATCATGTTGTTAATATGCGCATAAACGGTGCCGACGAGAGCGCTTTCCTTTTTCCTCGGCCAGTTAGCCCACACGCGGATGGTTTTGTTTTGAAGCTCCATGGAGATTGGGGCTTGAGAAAAGTCTCTAGTTAAAGTGCCCTTAACCCCTTTTATAGTAACCCTTTTTCCTTCTAAATTAACCTCCACGTCGTCTGGGATTTGAATGACTCTTGAGACCTCAATGGCGCGCATTTGCACCCCTCTCTCTTAGTAAACGAACGCTAAGAGTCTACCTCCAATATCTTTTTCCTTCGCTTCTTTGTGAGAAAGCACGCCTTTAGATGTTGAAATAATTAGTAATCCCACTTCTCTTGAGGGCAGAAACTTTCTTTCCCAATTTTCGATTTCGTCAGCTTTCACGGGAAAGCGCGGTCTAATAGCTCCACACTTGTTTATCCTTCCTAAAAGCTGGACTTTGAATTTGCCAGAACGTCCATCATCTATAAATTCGAACTCTCCAAGATAACCGTTTAACTGCATAACCCTTAAAACTTTGCCGAGAAGTTTAGAGGCTGGGCTAATTACGCATTCGCGTTTATTACGAAGCTCGTTGTTCAAGATGGTTGTTAAACCGTTTGATAACGCGTCCATCACGCTTTCCTCATCATTCATATTTTTCAAAGCCAAGTTTTCTGGCTACTTCCCTAAAACAATGCCTACACAAATATAAATTATAACGTCGAATAACCGGTCCATACGACCCGCATCGGGCGCATGGCCTAGCGCCTTTGCCATATTTCCTTTCCTTTTTAGGCTTTTGTTTACCCATAATCATTCCTCCAAGCTAGACTATTTCAACTCCTAAAGTGTCTTTAACGAAAACCATGGCTTCTTCAGGCGTCAACGCATGTTTTGAACCGATTTTCGCTTTCGCCCTTTGTCTATCTTTAACACGCCATCCGGGACGGTTAAGAGAAACACAAATGTCCATGCCGAATATGCCTATTTCCGGATCGTATTTAATCCCTGGGATTTCTATGTGTTCCTTTATGCCGAAAGCGAAGTTGCCGTTTTCGTCGAAACAGTTTTTGGATATTTTGTTGTCAACTACATGTAAAACTTTTTTGAGAAATTCCATCGCCCTCTCTTTTCTGAGGGTTGTGATGCAAGCTATAGGTTCGCCTCTTCTAATTCCGAAGTCTCTTATGGTCTTCTTTGCTTTCCTTTTGCATGGTGTTTGACCAGTTAATTCCTTCAGAACCTTTGAAGCCTTCTCTAAGGGCTCTCCGGACTTTCCAACGCTTATGTTAACGACAACCTTTTCAATTCTTGGTTTAAGCATGGGATTTTCTTCCCATTTTTTCCGAATGTCATCCTCAGACAACTTGAGATGCCTCCGGCAAGGATATTAGAGAACCAGTTTCACCTAACGCAAAGACAAAGTGCAATATTGTTTGGTAACGGTTCCCCTCATCATCTTCAATGGTTACTATGGCGTCCCTGCGCTTCTTTTCCGCGGTCTTTTCTATTTCAACCACTCTGCCGTATTTCCCCATGTTTTTTCCGCCAGTTACAACCGCAAAAACATTTTCTTTCATTTCAATGTGCTGCAGAATCTGTCTTTCGGGAAGGCTTATTTTAACCGTGTCGAAAGTGTCGTAAACGTCTTCTTGAGGGTTCTTGGGGTCAGCAACTTTCACCAGAATGTTTGAGCCGTCGTGAAGATTCAGCTGTATATGCCCTTTTTTAACAACTGTCTTGTTTTCTATTCTGCAAAGTTTGAAGCTAGCCTCTTCTTTGTTTATCGGGTGGAGAATTAAACCTTTATGTGATGGTAATACACGGAAATCTTTACCGGCTTCCGGCAAAGAGACGACATCCATTAACCCAGTTGGAAAAGTGTCTTCCCATCTAGCTTTTCCGTCTACATGCACTTTTCCCTGCGAGGCTATTTGTTTTGCTTCTTTTCGTGTTTTAGCTACCCCAAGGATATCGCGTAAAATTATGGCAAGGGGTAAACAAGTTTCAAGAGCATGCGGCCCAGGGGAGGGTTTTACAACCCAGACAAATTCCTTCCGGTGAATAGGCCAGGATCTTGGGGCCGGCTTACGTTTTAGAGTAGTTGAACCTCCTTTCCTACCCAAGTTCAGATTCCTCCTTAGTTTTTCGTTTTCTGGGTTTTGCCCGCGGTTTCTTCTTTTCCTTTTCTTCCACCTTCTTTTCCTCTGGTTTTTCAGCTGCCTTCTTAACAGTCTTTCTCTTTCTTTTCGGTTTCTCTTCTGGAGGCGGCAACTCTTTCACAGCTTCTTTTTCTTCAACGGGTTTTTCTTCAATAGGTTTAGCTTCTTCTATTTTCGCCATTTCTAAAGGCTTTTCAACAGCCACTTCAACTCTTTCTTTGGCTTCCTTTCTTCTTTCCAAGATTTTCTTCCGCCATTTATCGTCAAGATTAAGCTTGGTTATCATAACCTTTGAAGGGTGAACTGGAACAAATATTGTTGTTCCATCAACTTTTTCGCGGGTTAAGCCTTCAACATAAATTCTATATTTTTTCCGGTCAATGCGGGTGACTTTTCCTTCGAAGCCTTTGCGGTCGCCTCGCATTATGCTGACCGTGTCTCCGCTTCTCACGGGGAGGCTTCTAGTTCTGTAAGATTTTCTCAGTTCAGGCGAGAGAGGCGCAGCCAAATGTTTGTGACGTATGTGGTCCGGTGCTTGGAAAACCATTTTTCTCTGTTTCGCGGGTTTTACTGTTTGAGTTGCTGTTTGCGTCATGTTTTCACCTTGTTATATTATTATGCTGGCGGCGCTTGCTATTCTCGGCCATCTTTCAGCAGCCTCTTTTGCTACTGGTCCACGGATTTCTGAACCTTTCATTTCTCCATCTGGGGTTATTATCACAGCGGCGTTATCTTCAAACTGAATCCAGACGCCGTCAACTCTGCGGAAGGGCATCCTCTGCCTAACCACAACTGCTTGGAAAATTTTTCGCCGCATGTCTGGTGTTCCATGTCTAACCGAAACTGTAATTCGGTCGCCCACCCTTGCAGAGGGCACACGTCTTAATCGCCCCTTATAACCCATAACTTGAATTAGGCGTAGTTCTCGGGCTCCAGTGTTGTCGGCGCATTTCAATATGGAGCCGGCGGGCAAGCCCTTGGCTATTTTGGGGCTTTGACCAATGACTCCTTTTGCCACTAAGCCTCTTGACTTCGCCTTTGCAGCCATTCTACTTTGCCTCCTTTTTCTCAACAACAACGAAGGACACTGTTTTGCTTATAGGGCGACATTCAGCGATTACAACGCGGTCGCCTTCCTTCGCTTCTATGCACGGCGGATTATGGGAGGGTATTCGGCTGCGGCTTCTCTCGTAACGCATAAACTTTGGAACATAACGGAGATAGTCATGCTTGACTATCACGGTCTTATCCATTTTCGCGCTGACAACCACGCCTTCCAATACGCGTCCTCTTATTGGGAGACTTCCGTGAAATGGGCAGTTTCTGTCGCTGCATGCTTTTTTAGGCTTTTTCAAAGCTATAGCCATCACCATAACCTCCTTACGCGTTTTTTAAGGCGGTCTTCTGGTCTTCCAACAAGGAGTTTACCGTCGATTTCTACAACGGTTCCGTCAGAGAACTTGAAATGGAAAAAAGATGAATCCTTTATAATTTTTTTCGGTCTGTTCTCGCGAAGAATTGTAAACGTGTTCCGGGTTTCATCAATTATTTTCCCGCGTATGCCCTTACAGTCGCGGTTTTTGCTTTGGGCAATTTTCGCTTCTGTTCCGATAAATTCGTAACTTATTATGTCGGGCGTTACTTTCATTTCTCTTTCTTCTCCCCTTTCGCGGGTTTTAAGCCTAATTTTTGTTCTTTTTCTATAGTTAATATTCTTGCGATTGTTTTGCGCAGTTCTTTTATTCTTGCAGGGTTTTCCACGCTGCCCCCAGCCTTAATCATAGTCTTTAGCCTGAGAAGCTCCGTTCTAAATTCGTTAAGCTTTTTAACGCGCTCTTCAGAGGACATTTCTCTTATTTCTTTAACCCTGAGTATCGGCATTCTATTCCACTGCTCCCTCACTTTCGCTGTCGGTTTCTCCGGCTTCGCCAGGGACATCAGAGGCGTTAGAAGCGTTTTCTATTTCCTCAGTTGGCGGAGGAGCTTCAACTATTTGGATTTTGTCTGGGAACTTGGCGTCTGGAGGCATTATTCGAACCTTTACGCCGTATATGCCAGGTTTCAGTTGAACATGGACTTCTGCCTTTCGCATGTACTTCAACGCTGGGTCTCCGCATTTTGGCAGGTATCCGGTTCTGAACTTTTCACTTCTCGCCCTTTCGGTACGTAGTTTTCCGCTGATAATTATCTCCACACCTAAAGCTCCAGCTTCCATAACCTGGTTTAAAGCCCAAAAACCTGCACGTCTGAAATGCACGCCTCTTTGAAGGGCTGAGGCTATGCGAGAAGCAACGATGTAAGCGTTTAACTCTGGAACTTCAATTTCAGAAACTGAAACTTGCGGATTTGAAAGTTTGAACTGTTCTTCCAAAATTTTTGCAAGCTCGCGGATGGTTTCTCCGCTTCTTCCTATAACCAGTCCTGGGCGCATGGCATAAATCACTATGTGCGTCCCAAGCGGAGTTTTTGAAATATCCACTCCGCCATATCCAGCTTTTTCAAGTTTTCTCCGCAGAAACTCGTCGATTTCCGTCTTTTTCCTTGATTCAATTATAAAATGTTTGACAACAGCCATTTAGGCTTCCTCCACCGTTTCCGGCTGTTCTTCTAGGGCTATTTCTATGTGGCACAAAGTTTCAAATTTCGGTGTGGCTCTTCCCTGCGCCCTAGGCATATACCGTTTAATCTTCATTCCTGGGTAGGCAGCTGCATGAATTATTTTAAGTCTTTCAGTGTCTAAGCCCTTGTTTTCAGCGTTGGCTTCTGCACCTTTAAGAATTTTTAGGATTTGTTTTGCTGCTTTAACTGGGTATCTGCCCGCATAAGCCTTTTCCAGTCCGTGGCGGTGTCCCGCCTTCTTTTTGAACCTTTTGAAAGGAACAGCCTTCTTTTTAGCCATAACATCACGAAGGTATTTTTTAGCTTGTATAAGCGTCATTCCTTTGATGGAGTTGCATACCTCGCGGGCTGATTTATGGGATACCCTAACTTCCCGCCCGCTTGCTTTAACGGTTTTTTCCGGGTTTAACGCTTCTTCCGGTATGGAGTACCCCCATTTTGGCACTTGATAGACTCTCCAACTGTGCAATTGAACAGCTACATGGCGATTTATATGGTTTTCCATCAACTTATGCATTTTTAAGTTTGTCGGATATGGATACTTGTCAAAAACTACGATGTGTTTATGTTCACCTTTGAAGTTAGGTATTCAGAGTTTGAGGCGGGCTGTGAAAAAATGGAAGCGAAAGATAAGCGTATCACCATGCTGCATGGCGCGGGGGGAACCGTCATGCACGACCTCGTCAAAAATTACATTGTAAAATATTTTGGCAATTTAGGCAAGGCTGAAGTCTCCCTTGAGGCTCTAGATGACGCGGCGGTGGTTGACAACGTTGTTTTGAAAAGCGATTCCCACGCGGTTAAGCCCATATTCTTTCCAGGAGGCGATATTGGACGTTTAGCCGTTTCCGGAACCGTAAACGATATCGCAGCTTTAGGAGCAGAACCTTACGCCTTAACATGCGGCTTCATTTTAGAAGAGGGATTACCCCTAGAAGATTTTGAGAAAATTTTGGCCAGCATGAGGCAAACATGCATGGAAGCAGGCGTAAGCATTGTTACCGGCGACACTAAAGTTGTGGAAAGGGGCAGCCTCGGCGGATGCGTAATAAACGTTTCAGGAATTGGCAGAAGAACAAGCGCTTTAGAGAGAAACATTATGGTTGTTAAAAAGTTTAGACAGGATTTTAACGCACGTTGGATTCTTGACTCAAATCTTCGAGCTGGCGATAAAATCATTTTGTCTGGAACTATCGGAGACCATGGACTAGCTGTTTTATCTGCCCAAGAGGGTCTAAGCTTTGGAAGTGAAATAAAGTCTGATGTAAGGCCTCTAAACCGTCTAATTCAAAGTTTGCTCGGCGAGGTAGGCGGCATAGTAGCCATGAAAGACCCTACTAGGGGAGGCCTAGCAGACGCCTTAAACGAGTTCAGCGAAAAATCCAAGGTGGGCATACTGGTTTATGAGGACAAAATACCGATTAAAGAAAACGTGCAAGCCGCCTGCGAAATGCTTGGCTTAGACCCTTTAGAAGTTGGAAACGAAGGAAAAATAATTATAGGCGCAGTGAAGGAGAAAGCTGGAGAAGTTTTAAGGTTTTTGAAGACAACAGACGAGGGAAAAGACGCGGAAATCATAGGCGAAGCCACATCAGACTTTAACGGAGTAGCCATGCAAACAGTTGTAGGTGGAAAAAGAATAATCGCTAGGCCCATCGGCGACCCTGTTCCAAGAATATGCTAGGCGGCTTACTTTCGCCACAAGTCTGAAACTTTTCCAGCCTTAACAAGCTTCCAATTGCCGAAAAAGTCTTTCTTATAAAAATGATACAACCCACAACGGGTGCACTGCATAACACGTTTGCCTTTATTAAAATCAATTTCATACAGCTCTAAAGGTGAACCGCAGTCCACACATTTACCAGAGTATTTCTTATCCGAAGTTGTGCTCATTTTAAACCGCCTTTGCTTTCCGAATAGGTGTTGTGAGGTTTAACCGTTTTGGAAAAATAAAAAGGAAATGAGGGTTTATGGCGGAGGGGGTGGGGGTTGTGCTGGAGCTGAAGGAGGCGGAGTGGCGGTAACTTTTATTGAGAAAAAGCCTATTGCGACAAGTATCCAAGCTACAAGCATAAGTATTAAGCCAACGAGAATTATAGTTAAAATAGCGCCCACAAGCAGAAGAGTTCCTGCAGTGTTAAATATGTTCTCGCCAGATTTTGCGGCAACAACAGCAAAAGATCTCTTAAAGTATAGGGCGCCTAAAACGTAGAAGATAAACATTACAACCGCTGCAATAATTATGCCTCCAGCGAAAACCAAGAGAGACCCGGGAGAAGGAGCAGCAGGAGCAGCAGCTAACCCGCCGAAAAATGCTCCAACCACCACAAACGCAGCTACTATGACGGCTATTATGTAGAATATGATTGCGTAGAAGGCGTTTTGGAATATGCTATTTTCGTTATAGTATTCTGTTAAACCTTTGAGGGCTATTAGAACAAGTATGACGCCAACAATACCTATTATGGGAACAATGCTGCCGACAGCGACAAGTATTGCACCTATTCCTCCAAGCGTTTTATTCGATTCTAAACTCATTTTTATAAAACCTCACTCAACGTTTTTGAGTTCAGTACAAATAAAAGCTTTTCTGTGAACCTTGAACCTTTAAGGCACTTGCATTATCTTCTTTGACTTTGAAGGTAACTGTAGAGTTCTCGAGCGTAGTTTGCGAGACTTTCAACACGCTTGTTTAATTCTTCAACCTTTACCTCAAGCTTAACAATTCTTTCACGAAGCTCCACAAGCTCTTTTCTTAAATCTTCTTCAGACATTGACACCACAATCCTAAAGGTTATCTCATCTTGGCGTATTTATTGCCTTCGCCCATATACGGCATGTGCCTTCAGCACCCACCATACATGCACCTACAGGTCTTTGAGGAGTGCATGTTTTCATATATAGGGGGCATTCTGTCGGCTTAATTTTTCCAATCATAACTAGGTGACACTGGCAGCCTGGCGGCAAATCTCTTCCATGCTCAATTTTCACTTTGAATTTTTCACGTGCATCATACTTCGCATACTCATTTTTCAACTTAAAAGCCGACGAGGGCAGCCTTCCCAATCCTCGCCATTCTCCAGCCACAACCTCAAATACTTGATGCATTAGTTCTTGAGCTTTAAGGTTGCCTTCCCAACTCACAGCTCTTGTATACTCATTTTCCAAGCGAGCCTCGCCGTCTTTAAGCTGCCTTAAAATCATGTAAACCGCAAACAAGACGTCTAAAGGTTCAAAGCCAGCAACCACAGTTGGCATGCGGTAGGCTTTTGGAAAAATCTCATAGGGCCTCAAACCAATAATGGCGCTTACATGCCCCGGGGCGATAAACCCGTCTATTTGCAGGTCGCCTATCCCGAGCAGAAGCTCCATGGCAGGCGGAATAAGCCTATGCGAAACAAGAAAACTTAAGTTTTTAGGTTTTTTCAAAACTTCTATGGCTGTTGACGGCGCCGTGGTTTCGAAGCCTATGGCAAAAAAGGCAAATTCCTTATTCGGCTCTTTTTCAGCCATCTTAACAGCGTCTGAAGCGCTGTAAACCACTCTGACATCGGCGCCTCCAGCCTTAGCATCTAAAAGCGACAGTTGCGAACCTGGAACACGGAGGACGTCACCAAAACACGTGACTGTTACGCCTTTATGGGCTAGCTGGACGGCTTCATCTATTTCCGCCGCTGGCGTTACACAGACTGGGCATCCTGGCCCGGCTATGACTTCAACGTTTGAGGGTAGAAGGCTTCGGATTCCAAAATGGGTTATGGTCCACTCGTGGGTGCCGCATACATGGCAAATCTTAACAGTGTCGCTTTTAGGAGCAACTTGGCGGATTTTTTCTGCAACACGTTTCGTCAATTCAGGATTTCTAAATTTTAACCGTTCAACCATCCCAACTCAACAACACAACAAAATTATAAAATTATAATTATTATTCAATTCAATAATTATTATTTAATAATTAATAATTATTTGTTTTTAGGCGAGTTTCCGGCGTCTAGAATTTCATTCCAAAGGTGCAAGGTTTCTTCAGCTTCTTCTTCACTTAAAACTTGAATAGCATAGCCAGCATGAACCAACACGTACTCGCCCACCTTAACGTTTACAAGGGTTATATCCACCTCTCTTAAAACGCCTTCGCCGAAATCCACCTTAGCTTTGTCGCCGGCAGTGCTTACAACTTTCGCTGGAATAGCTAAACACATGGTCTACCAAATTAAGCCAACACACACAACGATAAAATGGTTACGGTTTAAAACTGGAAAAACCCGCCGAAGAAGGCTTGCCCAAACGATAAGCCGCCGTCGCCTGGTGGAACAACCTCATGAACAATGAAATCCAAGCCTGCAGCTTCAACTGTTTCCCGCATAAGCCTAGTAAATATTTCGTTACACGCGACGCCCCCGGAAAAGCCCACTGCTTTAACACTGTTTTCCATTGCTTTCTGTATGGCTATTGTTGCCAAGCCTTTTGCAAGGTAGGCATGTGCGGAAAAAGCCAAATCTGCCGCGCGGTATTTTTCACGGTTTTCGAATATTTCTAGGAGCAGTTCCGTCGTATTTAAGATGTTTCCCTCAATAATTGGGTTTAGTTTTAAAACGTCCTTTCCTTTTAGGGATAAAGACTCCAGTTTCATGGCTGGTTCCCCCTCATACGTTCGCGTGTGGCATATGCCTAAAACAGC
>WUQU01000503.1 GCA_009889605.1 Candidatus Bathyarchaeota archaeon
CAGCGGATACATGCTTCTGAGTTTCGAAGGAATTAATATAACAGGTTTTTCTGGAACATTCGGCTCTAACGCTCTTGAAATGCTCTCCGGTCACATAAAAGTACCATTCGGTGGAATCTCTCTACCTGCTGTCCTTAATGCAAACATAAGCGGCGATGTAGGTTCTGGTGGGATTTTCTATTCATTATCTCTGCCGAATGACCAAAACATAATAATTGCCTCTGCTACAATATCTGGTGTAAGTGCTGATCCTGTGGTTATAAACCAACCTGTTCCGGCAGCTGTAAGTCAACTCGCAGACAGCGCAACAGCAACGATTATTGTTAAGTTGAATTATGATGTATCGAACATAACCGGCTTGAATTTAAATATTACTTCTAATTTCTTTGATGTTGGTAACGGCACGCATCCTTTATCTGGACCAGGAATAATAGAGCTTAAATCAGAAAACAAGAACTTTGATTTTTCGACTTTTACAAATTTCTCACTTACTTTGACACCTAACATTCCAAGTGCGATTACTGTGAACAACGTAAATATCCGTGACGGCGTAAGGCTCTCGATCGAACCTGTTCTTGAAAAATTTGAAATATCATCTGTTGATATAAAACCGCAGACTTATTCTGAGGATTTCGGAACAGTTGTTGACTTTGGCGATGTTTTCAGTGGAGATTTCGGGTTCTTGAAAGAACTTGATTTTGCATTAAATGCTTTACTTGGATTTGAGATCACTGAGTCAACGATTCCAGCAACGATGACTCTCTATATCTCAGGCGATCCTGTAAACCTAACAAAGGGAGAAACGGCAAATATTGGTGATATGATAAAACAACTTATAAAAGATGGAAGTGCTCTAGAGCTAAGCATAACTTTGCAAACTGGTTCAGGAGAACTTACGAAGGACAGTGAAATCAGAGCGTGGCTTGATTTAACTATCCCATTGCAAGCGAATACACCGAATACAGATGTAGTTATCAATGAAGGAACAATCGATTTGAGCACTCTCAATCAAGTGAAGGATATCGTTGAACTTGCTCAACTTAAATTCGGAACTTATTCGAACACGACAGGACTAAAA
>WUQU01000504.1 GCA_009889605.1 Candidatus Bathyarchaeota archaeon
CGAAACTGATGAAAGAGATTACATGTTTATACCCAAACGCTCATATTAGACAGCTAAACCAAGAGCCCACTGTAACAGTTGTAAAAAAAGGGCAGAGCTAAATGCAGAGGGAGAAGATAGTTTTCTCACCCAAAATTCTGATTTTAGAAACGAAAAGAAATAAAATCAAAGACTCTTCTATGTAAATTTTGTTTAAAAAGTAGGAAATAAACATTTGAAACCCTTCAGGGCAGATAACGCTAGCATTGCCGAAGCTTGAACCAAATTAAAGCGAGGTTAAACAATTACCAAAAACATTAACATTTCGAATTTCCAGTTTCACTGAGTTTGCAAATTTAGAAATGAAAAAATCAACGGGCATGATAAAATTCTGATAAAAATTTTAGTCAAATACGCTTAAATAAGCCGCGATTTTTATTTAGAATGATAAAGTATGGCCGCAGATCTCCAAAAACCTTCACAGAATCCTAAAGGACCACACCAGAAGAGAAATTATACGTTACCTTTACGATAAGGGCTCCTTGTCATACACTGAACTCATGAAAATTTTGTCAATAAAAATACAGGGAGACTTAACTACCATCTGAAAGTGTTGAATGACTTGGTAAAAAGAGCTGAGGATGGTAAATACTGTCTAACGGAAAAAGGTATGGTGGCGGCTAGTTTACTTGAAAAATTTCAAGGAAAAACAACTGGAGCACTTCGCCTCAAAGAAAAGGGAATGTCGAGTTATAAGCGCATATTTAGTCTAAAAGCCAAAAAGCCCATAGGTATTCCAAAGAAATTTCTTTTAGGGGCAATTCTTGTGTTTCTAATATGCCTTTCAATTATTACAATTATTTCTCTCACCAGATCCATTTATGAAGCCCCTCATATTCAATGGCAAAAATTCTACAGTGGAATAAGTGGAAATTTTATAATTTCAACATCTGACGGAGGATACGTGGTGTTAGGCGCGAATGCGTCCATACAAAACACGGATACATGGCCAAACTATGTGAATTATACTTCTTTACTTATCAAAACCAACTCATCAGGGGATGTGATATGGATTAAAACATATCAAATACAAGATGCGGAGACGATGCTTCTCGTGTTATACGGACTATCGATGGAGGCTACGCTTTGGCTGGTGTTACCTTGGCTAAAACCATTTTTCCCGATGTAGATTTAGAGAATGCCACACAATTCGGCATAGCTACAAGACAATTTTGCCTAATTAAAATTGACGAATTTGGAGATGTTCAATGGACGAGAACGTACGTACATGGACGAGAATCAGTCAACGGTGGAGAAGCTTACGTCGCAGGCTACGATCTTACATCCATTATTCAAACGGTCGATGGAGGATACGCCCTAGTTGGAACATACTGATTTGCTCCTCCAACCGACCAGCACATATGGTTCGTTAAGGCTGACGCCAACGGTAACTTGCAATGGAATAAAACAGTTAGCCCTGGACCTTTAGGCAATTTTGCTTCATCACTTTTCAAACAAACGACGGAGGATACATTA
>WUQU01000505.1 GCA_009889605.1 Candidatus Bathyarchaeota archaeon
TGGCATGTCAACAAAAACAAAAGGTTTAGCGTTAACCACAATCCTTGGAATAATAGTATTTCTTTCCAAAACCATCATAGTTTCTCCTCTCGACAAAATCTTAATTTTTGTGCAAGCTCTTTCTTTAGCTTTGGGCACGCTTCTCCTCGGAAGAGGCGGAGCAACCTATGTCTCTTTCGTCGGTGGAATACTGACTGCCGCTATTAGACCTGCGACAGCCTTTTTCACATTTATTTTCGCTCTTTTTTATGGCGTGCTTATAGACGTAATCTTTAATTTTCTCAAGGTTAAGTCTTATGGGCAAGTAAACACTGCTAAAGCCGTCTATGCCACAACTCTTAGTACAGCTTTAACAGGGTTACTAAGTTATTACACAACAACCGTATTGTTGGGCTTGCTTCCACGGAATGTTGTAATGGAGGCAACTGTGCTCGTCGCGGGGATACTAAACGGTACATTTGCAGGTTACTTGGCAGCCAAAATGTGGAACAAATATCTAAAAAATATGGAACTCACAGCCGAGCAGTGCGCTTAGCAAAATGTAAAAGGTTCGTTGTGGCAACGTAAAGAGCAAAGTGGCATGTGCTGATGCGGCCGCCGGGATTCGAACCCGGGATCGCAGGCTTGGAAGGCTTCCACGCGCTGTTATAGCCTCTGTGTCCTAACCAGACTAGACGACGGCCGCGCTTTAAGTTTTTACCCTTTATTAATTTCAGGAGGGGTAGATAAAATTTCTTCATAAGCTCCTTATTGAGGTTTTTCCTTTTTCTGGAATAACTTTTTCTCTTGTGCGTGTTTAGGCTTAAGGTTTCCTCTAAGCTTCAGTGGAGCTGCCCTTTGTCTTTCAATGTTTTTTAGTCGGGCGTAGAGTTTTGCTATTTTTGTTTTTGAAGGTTTCCGTGTTCGAATAATCCTTGAAGGAGCTGGTTTGAAGGGTTTTTTGAGTTGACTTTCAGTTTTTCTTTTGAAGGTTGTTGCCGGCGCGTCTTTAACTTTTTGGAAAATTACATATCCTTCTTTTAGGTTTACTTCGCCGGTTTTCCATCCGGCTTCAAGCCAAGCCTTTGCATGTTCCTTTTCAGGGGAGTTTTCCCACCAACTCTCAGAGCGGTAAGCGCTTATGGGCAGGTTGTCGCCTATTATGCCGTCTATTTGGGCAAAAGAGAGCATAACAGTGTTTGTGAAGGCTGCTCTGAACTTCAAATAGCCTTTAAGTGGTTCGTATTTGGTTCGGGTTTTCGGCGAAACAGTTTTTCTTGCGCAATTTAAGCATAGCAGTCTTTTTGTGTCGCCTGTGGGGACTTCTGGAACCATGCAGTCAACGCAGAAGATTTTTCCACACTTCCAGCAACGTCTAAGAGAGTTGTAGGGTAAAACTCTACCGCAGATTTTGCATTCATCTTTGAAAGGCATCTAAACCATCTACACATTAATAATTATAAGGTGAACATGGCTGGGTATAGACGTTTCTAAAATTTATCCATCCCGCCGCTAAGTGTTTGGGATATAGCAAAGAAGAGAACAAAAGAAGTTGGGGGACTAGCCCTTGACGACTGCTAATGGCACAAGCCTTGCAACTTTTGTAGCTATGCCGACCCTGTCGCTGACTTCAGCCACAATATCCACATTTTTATACGCTGGATCTGCCTCTTCGGCTAAAACGACGGCGCTTGCAGCCCTAACGGCTATGCCTCGCTGTTCCAAGCTTCGCCTTACGTCGCCTCCGAAAAACCTTCTTTTAGCAGCTGCACGACTCAGCATTCTACCAGCGCCGTGGGCTGTTGAACCGAAGCTTAACTCCATGGCTTTTTCGGTGCCCACCAAAAGCCAAGAACTTGTTCCCATGCTTCCAGGTATGATGACCGGCTGTCCAACGCTTCTATAATCTGCTGGAATTTCTGGGTGTTCCGGCGGAAAAGCGCGTGTGGCGCCTTTCCTGTGAACCCAAACTTTCCGTTTTTCACCATTAACTTTGTGAACTTCTATTTTTGCGATGTTGTGTGCCACGTCGTAAACGAGGTTTAATCCAAACTTTTCCGGGTCTTCCTTGAAAACTTGCTGGAAGCTTTGCCTAACCCAGTGCATTATTGCTTGGCGATTTGCAAAGGCGTAGTTGACGGCGCAGGCCATAGCCTCGTAATAGTCTTCAGCCTCATTGCTGTTTCCAGGGGCGCATGCAAGTTCTCTATCTGGCAGAACAATTTTGTATTTGTGAACAGCTCTTTCCATAACCCGTAGGTAATCTGAACAGATTTGGTGGCCGAAACCCCTAGAGCCGCAGTGAATCATAATCGTCACTTGTCCCTCTTGCTGGATTCCAAAAACTTTGGCGGTTTTCTCGTCGTAGATTTTGTCAACTTTTTGAATTTCTAAGAAGTGGTTTCCAGAACCCAACGTGCCTATTTGAGTTAACCCTCTGTTTTTAGCTGTTGTTGAAACCTTGTCTGGATTAGCGTTCTTCATGCACCCGTGTTCTTCACAGTGCTCCGCGTCTTCCGACCATCCTAAACCTTGATCAATAGCCCACTGAACTCCCTCAACAACAAGGCGCTCTAAATCGTGAATGGTAACTTTGAAGTCTTTTCTACGGCTTCCCAGCCCAGAAGGGACATTATCAAAAATGGTGCTTGCCAACTGAGCAAGCTTCGGCCTAATATCCTCTTCTGAAAGATTTGTTGTCAAGAGGCGGACGCCACAGTTTATGTCGTAGCCAACCCCTCCTGGGCTTATTACGCCTTCGTCGAAGTCTGTTGCTGCCACGCCGCCTATTGGGAAACCGTAACCCTCATGGCCGTCTGGTAATGTTATAGAATGCTTGTATATGCCGGGTAAATGGGCAACATTGGCGCATTGTTCAAGGGTTCTGTCTGTCTGCATTTTATCTAGAAGTTCCTTGTTAGCGAAAACTATTCCTGGAACCCTCATGCCAGGCTTATACTTTGGAATGCGCCAAGTATACTCGTTTATTTTTTCAAGAGGAACTTTCTCCGAAGGTGGACGCCCTTCTCCTTCTTCACCCATGCTTTTCACCTAAGCCTACTAAAAGGGGACTTATACATATAAAGTATTTTGACGTTGCACCAAGCGGTTATAGAACAGTTTCCTTACGCCGCCCATTTTCACCATCAGCCAAATAAACGCAGCTTTCAATTTTATTCGCATCATTACATCTTCCTTCGACCATTGCCCACAATAACTTATGGTTAAGGGTATAGGCTAACAGTAATATTTTTAATCATCAAACATTCAGATTCTTTGATAAAACGGCTCAAAAATAAGTGAGGAAAACCGGAATGGTTAACCTAATAATATTTGGCGCGCCAGGTTCTGGAAAAGGAACATATGCTTCGCGCCTACTTTCAAGGCTTAACCTAGAGGTTGTTGCAACAGGAGACATTTTTAGAGGAATGATTAAAGAGGAAACTCCGCTGGGGTTGAAGGTTAAAGAGTACGTTGAGAATGGGCTTCTTGTTCCAGACGAGATCACGCTAGAGGTTTTAAAGCAATATTTGGCTAAAATCCCAAAAGGTAAAGGCTTCCTTTTAGACGGCTACCCAAGAACAATTGAGCAAGCCAAAGCCTTGGATAAAATAGCCAAAATAGACGCCGTAATTCATCTTATAGTGTCTGACTGGATAATAATTGAACGCTTGTCCTCGCGGAGAATATGCAAGAACTGCGGTGCCATTTACAACATGCTTTATTTAAAACCGAAAAGGGACATGATATGCGACAAGTGCGGTGGACCCCTTTACCAACGTGAAGACGACGTTCCTGAAGTCATTAAAAGGCGTATAGAAGTTTACGAGAAACAAACTCAGCCCCTTTTAGAGTATTATAGGGAGAAGGGTGTTCCCTTTGTGGAGGCAAAATGCGAAAAGCTTGAAACCCCTCCTGAAACTGTTGTTGAAGAAATAATAAAAGGGCTGGAGAAACTGAAACTAGTCTAAACGCTCTTTTCCCTATTTAAATGTCAAGAATAAATTTCACAGTAACATTGTTTGGTTCTTTATCTATTTCCATTCGATGATATGTGACGGCTTTAACGCCGACTTTCTGAACGTGCTTTTCGGGATTAAAGTTTTCACCCCAAATTTTCGCTTCCAGCTTAAACCCTTTTTCCGTCCTTTTTATGGTTGACACTTTGAATTTAGAGTAAAGCATTTGGTTAAGTTCAGATTTTACAAGCAAGTTTTCAAGCCAACTGTAAAGCAAGGCATACTCGTCTTCTGCTTCAAATTCAACGTAGTCCTCAACTTTAGGGTCAACATTTTCAACGTCTGTCATAACTTCGAACATGGCGAGGGCAGCGTTTTCAAAAGCCTCAGCTAAGTCTTTCCCATAAGCAGCGATATAAGCGTCCGCCATGTGCTCCAGAAATTCAAATTTTCTCTGCTCACGCATAGCTTCAACCAAAATATTAAATGGAAACTTGCGTTTTAAACGGTTCCGCTGTTTGCAAGGGCTCTCCGGTTTTTGAGCCGGCTCAGAAGTATTTTGGAATTTTCTGGACGGCTGTCACAGTCAGTTTCACAGTGTTTTCTATGTCCTTTAAGCTTAGAAGGGATACAGGACTGTGGATATAACGGGTTGGTATGGATATAACACCGCTTGGCACACCTTCTCTTGTCAAGGATATGCGCGCTGCATCTGTTGAACCTGGTAACCCAGTTTCAAGCTGATAAGGAATTTTATTCTCCTCTGCGACGTCAACGAGAAGCCGCAAAACTTTCTGATGGGTTATAAGCCCATAGTCAGCGATGGTTATCGATGGTCCTTTCCGCATTTTTATCGGGGCTTCAAACTCTTTAACTCCTGGGACGTCTCCGGCGATTGTTACGTCAAGGGCTATGCCAACATCTGGATATATTCCGAAAGCGGCTGTGGTTGCACCTCTCAATCCAACTTCTTCCTGAACTGTTCCTACAGCATATAAAGTGCACTTTGTTTCCTTTAGCTGCTTCACTATTTCCACCATGGCTGCGCATCCTGCACGGTCGTCGAAAGCTTTACCTATCACTGTGCCGTTTCCAATTTTTGCGAATTTTACATCAAAACTGACTGGGTCTCCGATTTTCACTCCCATCTGCTTTGCTTCTTCTCGACTTTCTGCACCGATGTCAATGAAAAGCTCATCGTAACTTAACACTTTCTTGCGTTCTTCCTCTTTTTGTATGTGAGGCGGCTTAGAGCCCACTATTCCATGCAGCGGCCCTTTTTCTGTGTGAACGGTTACTTTTTGGGCTAGTAGAATGCGGTCGTCTATTCCGCCCATTTTTGTAAACTGGAGGAACCCGTCATTAGAAATTGTTTTCACAAGTAAGCCTATTTCATCCATGTGAGCTGCAAGCATCACTTTAGGAGCGTTTTCCTTGCCCCTTTTTATGCCAATAACGTTTCCAAGCTTGTCCTCTTTTACCTCGTCCACGTAAGGCTTCAACAGTTCTCTCATAATACGTCTAACTTCTTCCTCTCTGCCAGCGACACCGCAAGCGTTTGAAAGTTTCTCTAATGTTTCTTCAAGCGACAGTTTTAAATCCTCCTTTATTCAAGCAGAAGTGTAAACTTGCATATTAAACAATCGCCTTAAAGAGTATGGATAATTCCTATGCGGAAAAGCGTAAAAGTAAGCTTAACCGCCGTTTTTGCAGCGTTACACGCCGTTTTGTATTTCATTTCATTTGGGTTGTGGAGAAACTTGGGGATATATCTAGAATCTCTAGAGGGGATAATCTTGGGGCCTCAAGCCGGTTTTACGGCAGCACTCATTGGCAGCGTGATTGCCAGAGTTGTCAAGCCTGACGATTTCTGGATGTTTGGCATAATAGCCGAACCAGTCAGCGTTTTGATGGCAGGTTTTTGGCGAGAGCAAAATGGAAGCCTGTTTTAGTCGTGTTTGCAATAATGCTTGCCGCATACTTTATCCACCCTTTTGGAAGAGCTCTACCTTTATGGACAATTTTAGACGTTCTCTTGGCCGCAATTCTAATTTATCCTGCCGCTAAACTTGGAAAGAACTTGTTTACCACGGATTTTAAACGGCTGCCCATCGCTCTGGTGCTGGTTTCCTTTGTTTGTATAGCTACAGACTCTTTGGTCAGGATATTTCTGCTGGTTCCATGTGGCTTGTACAGCCTATTTTTCGGCAGTTTTGAAGTTCTTTACATGGTGTTTTTAGAGGCTGCTGTTAGCTCATATATCGAAGATTTAATAGTGGTTCTTGTCTCGCTTATTGTGGGAGCACCATTGCTGACAACCATGGTAAAGCTGAAAATTCTAAACAAAGTTGAAAAATAAAAAATAAGAGTTTATGATTGTGTTGTAGACGGTGCTGGCGGCTGAGGTGGGGGAGGAGGCGGAGCTTCCTGTTTTGGCTGTTGCTGTTTCTGCAACTCCATATGCTCGATTAACAGCAGAACCCCTTCTATTATGAGAAAAATGCCTACTATGATTCCTAGAAGTGCTGGTATAACTATTACTAGAATGCCGAAGACTATACAGAGAATCGCTAAAACCGGCTTAGAGACTGTTACTCCAATCTTTTTTAGGCCTTTTTCAATTGCTTCTGTCAACTTTGTTCCCTTCTAACTGATTTTCAATGGTAACGAGTAGATATGTTTTGTTATTTAAGCCATTCTGGCGGATTTGTTGCAGTATGTAGGGAAGTCTATGCTAATACTTTATGGTGCGGTATATAGAACAGCGAAAAATAATGTCTCTTGGGCGTTCTTCACTTGTTATTTCCCTTCCAAAATATTGGACACAGTTAAACGAGCTTAAGCAAGGCGACATTGTTTCCGTCGCTATAAACAGAGACCGTTCTCTAGTTGTTTTCCCAAGCTTAAAGAAGGAGGAAGAACTCAGCAAAATAACCCTTCACGTAGAATCTAACGAGAACATAACCTTCATCGTCCGTAATATTATTGCTTGCTACCTAAACGGCTACTCCTATATCCGGTTAGTTTCCAAAAATTTCTTCACCGTACCACAACAAAAGGCTATCCGCCAAATAGCCCAGATGCTTTATATGCGGATACTGGAGGCAGATACTAAAGAAATCCACATAGCAACTCTCATAGACGAGTCTAAAGCCTCCATTGAAACCGGAATAAACAGAATGTATAAAATATCAAGCTCCATGTGCCGCGACGCATTCACCGCCTTAAAAAACCAAGATTTCTCTCTCGCTAGATCCGTTTATGCCATAGACGATGAAGTCGACCATTTCGCATACTTTTTGCTAAGACTGCTGCGCAAAGCAAGTGTTGATCCTGCTTTGGCCAATCAGCTTGCCTTGGGGCCTATTGATTGCCTAGATTATCAAACGTTTATTCACCGTATAGAGCAAGTTGCTGACCATGCTGCCAGCATAGCCCGGCACTTAATAATGATCGAAGGAAGAGGAAAAAGGATTTCAGAGCCTCTTTTGGAAAAAATGTACTTGGCTGGAGTTGACGCCTTAAATTTTTATGACAGTGCTGTGAACGCTTTACTCTCAAATGATGTGAAAGGGGCTATTGGTATTATTGAAAACCAAGCGAAAATCGAGAAGCTGGATCAGGAAATAGCGTCTTTAGCGTTTTTAAAAGAAAAAGATACGGGGGTTATCTGTGCGTCGTGTTCAATACGTGATAGTGTAGTGCGAATAGCCGGTTATGCTGTGGACATCGCAGAGATCACTGCAAACCGCTCTTTCAAGCCGGTTTCCTAGCATCAGCCTATTTTTCCTTTTCCTTGGAAGGGTAGCTCACTGTTACGGCGAGTTTAGCTGGTGAGAGTTCGCCTTTCAGTATTTTCCTTGCGAGTTCCATTGCATAGTTGTAGCTGTACACTGTGCCTTTACCGTTTCTTCTGGCTTCTCTTAGAATTTCTTGCTCAAGTTTATATTTCAATCTGCCAATAGTTATTGGTCCTATGCCGAAAATGCTTGGCATGAATTCTCTCATGTTGTCATCAAGTTTCATTCCTTCCACGCCTAGCGGTGGAACAGCGTTTACGTCAGCTACTACTTTGATAAACTTTGATTCGCTTAGCATTTCTTTTGTGACGATTCGGACACCTGCCGCTGATGCGCAGAGGATAATGTCAGCGTTTTTTACAATTTCGGCTTTCTTGGTGTCTGTAGGCGCAAAGACTCCTTCAACGTTCACTCCATATTTTTCGCGGAGCAAATCCGCCAACTTCGCCATGTACTCCTCGCCGTCTTTCCTGTCCGGGTTGGGGCTTATGATCATGACTTTGCATCCCATTTTCGCCAGGAGAATTGCTGCTACTCTTCCCACGGCGCCTGTGCCGAAAACTGCAACCTTCTTGTCCTTTAGGCTTCCAAGTTTGGCTTTCTCTATTGCATCTTCAACCTTTGCAACCATGGCGGTGGCGGTGGTATAGGAACCCGCTGGGTCGATGATGACGTTTGTTTGGAATGGTGGAAACATGGATTCTCGGACAACTTTCAAGACGTCTTCGGCTTTTTCCATGTCCTTTCCTCCGATAAAGAAGCATGTGCGTTTGACTCCTTTAGGATCTCTGGAGAAAACGGCGTCTTGCACTATTCTTTTGGCTTCTTCTGGAGTTACATTTTCATATGGGACTACTGCGTTGAATCCAGCATCATAGGCTTGGCATATGTCGAAGGGGCTTGCTCTTTTGTCGGTGTCCAAGAAGAAAAGAATGTACGGCGCTTCTTCAGATGTTGTCTTTATAACGGGTTTAACTTGAATCTGCATGGACGCAAGAAGGTCTTCAATTTCTGGTGATGGGGCTTTTTCCTCTTTTTTTGTGTAAATTAACTTCTTTATTGGGTGTACTGTATCTGCATCCACATCAACCGACTCCAACAGTTTTTTCACGCCAGTTACATGTTCAGGGCTTGATATATGCACGCATACTATTTCTTCTTTTTCAACTTTTCTGGCGTTTTCAATGATTCCCATGGCAATCCAACTTTCTCTAGCTGAAAACTTCACTTCCTTCTCCATCTCTTCAATTTCCTGTTGCAAGCATCGGCCGTAGGCTATTAAGTATTCTTTTTCAATGCTGTTTTCGCTGGGAAGCTCTTCTAAGGCTTTGAGTATGCGGTCTCTGAGCCGTTTTTTCTCTTCAAGAAGGGACGCCACGTATCCTTTTGCGTTTTCATCGATGTCTACTGCATAAAATGGAATGTTTCTTTTAATGGCTATCTGGGCAATCTCGTTGTTTTCCATGAACTCTTTGTCTGAGCGATTTCCTTTTTCTTCAGTTATGAAGTCGGGTTTTACTTCGTCTATTAGCTTCTCTAGAAAAATGCAGAAGGCAATTGATGGCTTGAATCTCGAGGATAATATGTTTTTGGGAGTGGGGTTGTTTATCGGCTCTACAACCCAGAAGGGCTCGCTGTATTCCTTCTCGACCATTATTGTTTTTAATGTCTTTCCTTCCAACGGAGTTATTTCAACTGTTTTCAAGTCTTTCACCGGGGGCTATAAAGAGCTGGGCAATTTATATACTTATCCGAAATTTGTAGTTTTAGACGAACCAACCTCCTCAGTAGACGTTTCCGTAAGAGCCTCTCTCCTACAACTTTTCAAGGAGCCCCAGCAAAACATGGGGTTAACCTATCTTTTTATAAGCCATGACCTTTCAATGGTTGAAGTCATATGCGGCAGAGTTGCAGTAATGTACCTTGGCAAAGTTGTAGAAGTGGCTGAGGCGGAAGAACTATTTGAAAGTCCTCTTCATCCGTATACGCAAGCCCTATTTTCAGCCATCCCCATACCTGACCCAAAGACTAAAAGGAAAAGAATAACTTTGCCAGGGGAACCCCCAAGCCCAGCTAATCCGCCAGCTGGCTGCCGATTTCATCAACGCTGCCCCCATGTCATGGACGTATGCCGTTCTGAGGAACCTAAGCTGGAAGAAGTTAAGCCAAAACACTTTGTGGCGTGTCACCTTTACTAGACTAGGAAACCTCACATTTTTACGTTGCAGTTTTGGTGTTTAGAGCGAAAAATCTTAAAGAGAGAAAGCGTTATGAAGGCTAGGTTTGAATAGGTTTAAATTGGGATGGAAATAAAACTATGGAAAGCGAAAAGGAGTTTAAAGTAGTTAGTTACGACGAAAAAGACCCGTTCGGGCCATGCTTCACTGTCAAATCTCCAATGGGCTACACTGTGAAGGTTGCAGACACTTTTGCTGAAATGTTCCCCTTATGGGTTGCACGCGTTCTAATAACGGCTGACAATGAAAAGTGGGCTTTGACAGCAGCTGAAGTCACCACTGGTTTTGCAACAAGTGTGATTATGGCTCCAGCCGAAGCAGGCGTCGAAGGCCTTGTTTCGAAGAATGAAACCCCAGACGGCAGAGTAGGCGCCTTAATCCAAATCTACAACCGTAACAGGTTTGAGTTGAAAGCCCAGATGATGCTGCGCATAGGCCAATGCATAATGACTTGCCCCACAACATCTGCTTTCGACGCCCTTCCAAATGCGAAAAGAAGACTGAAAATAGGGCGAAGCCTACGCTATTTCGGCGATGGATTTCAGAAAAAGGGCTTAGTTGGCAATAGAAAAGTTTGGCGGATACCTGTAATGGAAGGCGAATTTATCGTGGAAGACTCCTTTGGCGCCGCCGAGGCGGTTGCAGGTGGAAACTTCCTAATACTGGCAAAGGACAAGGCATCTGGGCTGCTGGCTGCTGAAGAGGCCATAAAAGCAATCAAAAACAGCAGGGCTGAAGTGATAATGCCCTTTCCAGGAGGCGTCTGCCGTTCCGGCTCTAAGGCTGGCTCCTTAAAGTATAAGCTTAAGGCTTCAACTAATCATCCTTTCTGTCCGTCGTTGAAGAAAGTTGTGCCGGATTCGCAGCTGCCTGAAGAAGTCAACTGTGTCTACGAAATTGTTGTCAACGGTTTAACGCTTGAGGCTGTAAAGAAAGCTATGGGTGAAGGGATAAAAGCCGCCTTGAACGTTCCAGGTGTTGTGAGGATTTCTGCTGGCAACTATGGCGGGAAACTTGGACCTTATAAGGCGTTTTTGAAAGAAGTTTTAGGGCTAACCTAACTTTTCATTATCCAAATTTTTATTTGGTTCTTTAGTGTGTAACTTTAAGGTTAAATGAGAAAGTGAAAACGCTTTGAGCACAAAAAGGACATCTCTTCAACTGTTCAGATTAAAAAAGATACTGAGTACGCTGGCAAACAAAGAAGGCCGGGGAACAGAACTTATTTCACTTTATGTTCCTCCTGGAAAGCAAATAAGCGAAGTTGTCAATATGCTTAGAGAAGAGTATGGCACTGCCTCAAACATAAAATCTACAACGACACGCAAAAACGTTCAAGACGCCATCGTGAAGGTTCAACAGCGCCTCAAACTTTTCAAGGAGACGCCGGAAAACGGGCTTGTAATCTTTTGCGGTGCAGTTCCCCAAAACGGCGCTGGAAGCGAAAAAATAGAAACTTATGTTATAATACCGCCTGAACCCATACGCATATACCTTTACAGATGCGACTCGCGTTTTCACACCGAACATTTGCAGGAACTTCTACGCGAGAAAGAAAACTATGGCATAGTGCTTATCGACGCTACAGCCGCGACCATTGCAACCCTGCAGGGAAGACGTCTTGAAATAATACGTGAAGTGACCTCTGGTGTTCCGGGTAAAACCCGTGCTGGAGGTCAGTCTGCCAGAAGATTTGAAAGGCTTAGGGAAATGCGGTTGCAGGAATATTTTAGGCGCGTCGGTGAACATGTAAATGAGACATTTTTGCCTATAGAAAATTTGAAGGGTATAATAATTGGTGGTCCTGGTCCAACGAAATACGATTTTGAAAAGGGCGACTATCTGAATTATCAGTTGAAAGAAAAAGTTCTAGACGTGGTGGATACGGCTTATGTTGACGAGCAAGGCGTAAAGGAAATTATGGATAAAGCTCCGGAAATAATGAAGAGAACCCGTTACATAGAAGAGAAGCAGATAATGCAGCAGTTCCTCTACGAGATTGGCCACGACACTGGCTTAGCCACTTATGGAGAGGAGGAAGTGCGAAAAGCCTTAGAAGCAGGCGCCGTTAAAACCCTGCTGCTCTCAGAAGGACTTGACATAACACGGGTCAAAGTAAAATGCACCGCATGCGGATACGAGGAACAGCAAACAATTAAAACTCCCATGTTGGCAAGCTTTGAACAAGGCCTTTTGGGAAAACCTTGCCCCAATTGTAAAGCGCCTTCTTTGGGGATAGCTGAAACCCAAGAGCTTATAGAAAATTTCGCCCAGATGGCTGAATATACAAACACCGACGTGGAAGTTATTTCTACAGAAACTGAAGAGGGCCAGATGCTTAAAAACTCCTTCGGCGGAATAGCTGCTATTCTCAGATTTAAACTACAGGAACAATAGCCACTGGTTGGCAAAACGTTTCTAATAAACACTGGATTCTCTGCAGTCCGTAATCAAGTTTTCAGCCACCAGAGCCCGCAAATTATCAGCAGTGATGCCACAAATCGCCACACACCGCATTCCTTTTCACCAACCTGAAGTGAACGGCGCATAACCAGCTTCGCGTGATAGAAAACTGGCTAACAAAGCGGTAATAATTGCTAAATTGGGTGTTTCAAAGCAGATATCTTTATCACAGTCCCTTTTTCACATCGCTTAATTGTTGAATTGCCAGTTTAGAAGGGAAGTTATAATGGTTCAAACATCCAAAGAGCAACTTGAAACATCTATGTCTAGTCAATCAAATAGTTCCAAGGCTTCAAAGAACTGGATGAATGTTATACTTCCCTTTAACATGGCAGTGGGTCCAGTCGGAACCTTCGCCCAACTTTACATTCTTGAGCTCGGCGGCTCCGTGGTTGACGTTAGCTTGGCAGTCGCCTTGTATAACCTAGTAAGTATTCCATCTTTGATGCTTTGGGGGTTCGTCACCGACAGGGTTTACAAAAGACGTTTAATGACGTTTAATGATAATAGGAAGCTTTCTTTCAACCTCGCTTTTCCTAACTTTATTCTTTGCTGCAAACTCAACAGCTTCTGTGGCGCTTCTTTATGCGTTGTTAGCGTTGTCTACGTCGGCTTCCACAACACCTTCATAATCGCCTCAATATGCCTAGTTTTATTAGCAATTCTAGTTCACAAACTGGTTGACCGCACACCAACATAAGGAAAAGGGGAAAAGATGATGACGGCTTTTAAAACTCGGTGTAGAGGTCAACTTAACCGTGGAAGCGTGGTGGGGTAGCTGGGATTTGAACCCAGGACCGCCAGCGTTCTGGACACTTAAACCGAGTTCCCCAGGCTGGTATCCTTGACCAAGCTAGACGACTACCCCACGATGGGATTGGAGGGTTGCCGTTTGGAGAGTTTATTTTTGCCTTCTAAATAATTTTATGTTGTTGTCTATATCTGTTATGTATTTGATGCTTGCGGGTTATCATTCTATCTTTTGTTGTCTAAATCTTTGGAAAGTTTTCGGGAGTTAGGGTTGAAACGGAATGAGGTACGAGGTTGAAGTTAGGTTTCATGAAGATTTTGTCAAAGTTGAAGGAGATAGGATAGTTGTTGGAATAAAGGCAA
>WUQU01000506.1 GCA_009889605.1 Candidatus Bathyarchaeota archaeon
TCCAGTTCCTATGAAGGGTATAGCAATTGATTCAATTTTGAATTCATCAACTTTCGAGAATATATTCTCGAAAGCTTTTTTAATTATCTCATCATTTCCTTCCTTATCACCGATCGGTCCTACTGTGTGAATAATATATTTTGCTTTCATCTTTCCGGCACTTGTTACAGCAACGCCCCCAGGTTCAACAGGACCGTATTTTCTTACGTATTCGTCACTTTCTTTTTGAATTTCCGGTCCACCAGCTCTTGATATCGCACCTGCTACTCCACCGCCGTGCTTCAGGTGAGAATTCGCCGCATTTACTATCGCATCGACTTCAAGTTTTGTGATATCGGCTACGAGAAAATATATTTCAACGTTTCCCAACCTGATGCTGTTTGATAAATCCATTTAATCTCCCCTTTCTTATTCTTTCTTGACTTTCCCCTCTTCAATATCCTTGGTGGCAAATCTCTCTTTCCATAATTTTTTGTAAATCTCAGCCAATTTTGCCTCTTTGGCAATGTTCTTCGGGACATATATTCCATCTTTGATTTTCTTCGGAAGGTAATCTTGTTTAACGAATCCACCGTAACTGTGCGGATACTTGTATCCACTTCCTTCGATATTTAGCAAATGCCTTGGAACAGGTACGTTCTTTGTTTCTCTAGCAATTTCCATCGCTTTTGAAACAGCTTCGTAGCTTGAATTACTTTTTGGTGCGAGAGATAAGTAGATAACGCACTCAGAAAGATTTATAGCGCATTCTGGTAACCCCACCATCTCAACTGCCTGCATCGTTGCTGTTGCCAAAACCAAAGCAAATGGATCCGCCAGACCGATGTCTTCACTCGCGAGAATAACCAAACGCCGTGCGATAAATCTTGGGTCTTCCCCGCCTTCCAACATCCTCGCCATGTAATAAAGAGCAGCATCTGGGTCACTGCCCCTAATGCTTTTGATAAACGCTGATGCAAGATTATAGTGCTCAGAATCCGTGTATTTTGTAAGTTCTTCGCCCACATAAGTTGATAGAATCTCGTCGTCGATAATGCTTTTTCCAATAGTCTTAGCCATGTTTGAGAGAATTTCATATGAATTTATAAGAAAACGTCCATCGCCGTTTGAAGATGAAATTAAATAAGACTCACCAGCCTTAGAAA
>WUQU01000507.1 GCA_009889605.1 Candidatus Bathyarchaeota archaeon
CAATAAGAGCTGCTGAAAAGACATTAATGGAGCAGTTCGGCGTAGGTAAACCTGTAGGTGTACAGTATTTCGAATTTGTGGGTCGTGCGTTGAAAGGTGACCTCGGAACCTCGATAACGTACTATCCGAGAAAGGTACTTGACTTGATTATTCCAGTAATACCTTGGACCCTTATTTTACTTTTGCCAGCAACTTTAGTTGCTTGGTGGCTTGGAAATATGCTTGGTGCTATAGCAGCATACAGGAGAAATACCTGGGTAGATAGGTGGGTTCTTACATCCTCGATGATAATTTCTCAAATCCCTTATTATTGGCTCGGAATGTTATTTATATTCTTATTCGGTGTAAAATTAGGATGGTTACCAGTGCAGGGTGCTTATTCACAAGGAACGATTCCAAGTTTCAGCTTGAACTTTTTCTTGGATGCTTTGAAACATTATATAATGCCATTTGCGTCGATAGTTATCTCAGCCATGGGAGGCTGGGCAATAGGAATGAGGGTTATGGTCGTAAACGAACTCGGAAGCGATTACGCACTATTCTCTGAATACCTCGGAATGAGCGAGAAAAGAATATTCAAATACGCTTTCAAAAATTCAATCCTACCGCAAATTACTGGACTTGCGTTAAGTTTAGGTGGAGTTTTGGGAGGAGCATTGATTACGGAAATTGTTTTTAACTATCCTGGAACAGGTTATCTCTTGTTTAAAGCACTAACAACTCTTGATTTTCCAATGATACAAGGTGTGTTTATAATACTCATCGCTTCAATATATCTGGCTAACTTCATCATGGACTTTATGTATGCGTTAATAGATCCAAGGATAAGACTTGGTCAGGGGGAATGATTATGCTTGCGACGATGATAAGACCATTATTCAAGAATAAGAAGTTTCTGGTAGGTATATCAATATTCCTCATCTTCCTATTTCTAGGAATTTTTGGTCCCATTTTTTACACAGTTGATCCTATGGAAATGAGTTGGGATAGAGAGCAACCACCGTCTGCTAACCATCCATTGGGTACAGACACATATGGAAGAGATATCTTGGCACAACTCCTACATGGAATTAGATCTTCACTCTATATAGGTTTTCTTGCCGCTATTATTTCGCTGATCATTGGGGCGTTGATAGGAAGTCTGTCTGCTGTAAAAAGAGGGATTGTAGACGATGTATTAACATCCTTAACGAACATTGTCTTAACTACACCGTCGGTACTTATAG
>WUQU01000508.1 GCA_009889605.1 Candidatus Bathyarchaeota archaeon
CATCCAAAACGCGCGCCTATTCCACCAAACATGAGCAATGCAAAGACTTTGGTATCTTTAATTTTTTCACTATTTGACATTTTCTCTCTCTTTCCTTTCTTGCACGAGTTTTAAAAATTCCTCTTCGTTTATGATTTTCACGCCAAATTTCTGTGCTTTCTGTAACTTACTACCAGGGTTTTCACCAACCACAAGATAATCAGTCTTCTTTGATATGTTATCTGTGAAATGTCCACCTAAGGATTCGATGTACTTTTTAATTTCCTCTCTTGAAAAGTTGCGGAGCGTACCAGTAACACATATTGTAAGTCCGTCGAGTATATTCTCTTCTTCGGTTATCTTGCTCTCCAAATTTACGTTTGCACATTTCAGCTTTTCAATTATTTCCCGCGTCTTTGGTGCTGCAAAGTATGTTACGATACTCTCAGCGATATCTTCTCCAATTCCCTCTATTTGTAAAAGTTCGTCAATCGAAGCATTCACAAGTTCATCGAGATTCCTAAACTTCTTTGCTATGACTTTTGCTGTTTTCTCTCCAACATCCGGTATACCAAGCCCAACGATCAACCTTTCAAGAGAGGTATCTTTAGCCCTCTCTATTTCGCTTAGAATATTCGATATCATCTTAGGACCAAGCCCACTGATTTGCGAAAGGTCAAATATCGTAAGGTAAAACAAATCTGCTATGTCCTTGACTAAACCGGCGTCGACTATCTTCGAAATAATCTTTGGACCGAGTCCTTGGATATTTAAAGCATCTCTTGAGACACAGACCTCAAGATGCCTTTTCAATTTTGCACTGCAGTGAGGATTAAGACATTTGTAAGCAACATACTCACCTGACTCTTTACCAACGGGACCTCCACATACTGGACATGTTTCAGGTGGCGCTACTGGTATTTCGGAACCGGTTCGCAAATCAGCGATAACTTGAACAACTTGAGGAATTATTCCGCCAGCTTTTTCAATAAGTACATAATCACCGATACGTATGTCTTTTTCTTGGATGTAATCAAAATTGTGTAACGACGCACGTTTAATAACCGTTCCTTCTAATTCAGTTGGC
>WUQU01000509.1 GCA_009889605.1 Candidatus Bathyarchaeota archaeon
ATGGGACACAATCACCATCCAGGGTTTGAAATACTGAAAGTCCGCAATGAACTTAAATTCTATTTGAACTGCGGTTCTTGGAAACCGGTTGTTGAAAGGAAGCCAAAAGGTATCTTTCAGCGATACTTGGAGATATTCTATGCAATTGCGAAGATAGACGGCCATGGGGAACTGGAAATTGTAACTGGTTCTGTTAACAAACTCAAAAAGCGGGAAGTGATTAGGTGAAAGTTATTACAACTCATATTAATCCGGATTTTGATGGCTTTGCATCATGCATAGGGATTAAGAAACTACATCCGGACTTTGAAATCGTTGTCTCAGGTGTTCCTCTCCAGAACCTCAAAGAATACCTGCGCATCTACGAGGATAACTTCCCGTACATTACTTCCGAACAACTGAAAAAAATAAACGAGGAAATAGAAGAGCTTATAATAGTCGATACTCCAGGGCTTGAAAGAATTGGCGATGAAGTAAAACAGAAACTAAGCAAGAAAGCTAAAATTACAGTGATCGACCACCATCCAGACATACGCGACGAAGTAATTGAAGAATACACTTTTAACAAGATCATTAGGCAAACTGGCGCTGCTACAACAATTGTTGTAAAAACGCTTAAAGAACGAGGAATAAAACTAACTAAAGAGGAAGCAACGCTTCTGGGTATAGCGATATATGAAGATACAGGAAGTTTCTTATTCTCGAGTACTACACTTGAAGATTTTGAGGCAATACACTACATCTACTCGCATGGGCTTTCGCTTGAAACAATCTCAGAATATATACGCTTTGACCTTACAATTGACCAAAAAACTTTACTGCATAACCTTTTGCAGAACAGCAAAACATATAATATAGAGAACCATAACGTAACTATTGCGCATGATGAGACTGAGAAATTTATTGGAAGTCTGTCCGCCGTTGTATCGAAATATTGGTACGCCCAAGAGCCAGAAACGCTCATCGTTGTCGTGAGAATGGGCAAGAAAATTTTCATCGTTGGAAGAACAAAATCTCTAGATGTAGATATAAGGGGTTTAATGGCCGAGTTTGGCGGTGGAGGTCACAGACAGGCAGCGTCAGCAAGTGTATCGATGGCCTCTGTTGAGGAAGTGATTTACAAGATACTGAATACAATTCCAAAGTACATATCTTCCGGTTTAAAAGCAAAAGACATAATGTCATCGCCTGTTCGAACTGCTCTGGCCTCAGAAACGATAGAACAAGTTAACAGGATAATGGAAATCACTGGACACAGTGGGATACCTGTAGTGGAAGAGAACAAGCTTGTAGGTATAGTAACTAAGAAAACAGTAGAGAAAGCCATAAACCATGGACTTGGGAAAAGACCTATTAAATCAATAATGAGCTCGAAACTAATCACAGCAAAGACCGAAACTCCGGTAAATACTCTAAAGAAACTCATGATTGAAAACGATGTTGGTCGAATACCAATACTTGACGAAAATAACATACTTGTCGGTATCGTTACAAGGTCTGACATTATTAGAGCAAC
>WUQU01000510.1 GCA_009889605.1 Candidatus Bathyarchaeota archaeon
AATAACTTTAATATTTTCCAAAGTTGGTTCTAATGGACCCATTACGCCTTTCTTATAAACTCTCATCTCATATACTGGGTGTTTCCAATCTTTAACTTTCGGAATGACAGCAATCCAACCTTCGGGAGTTTGTATTTTAAACGTCCTTAGGAATTCACGCTTCTTTTTATATTCCTCAGTTACGTCAATATCCATTTTTTCCATTTAACTTCTCACCTCCTTTTCTTTTATTTCAACTTTAGACTTTTTAAACTCTTCTATCACATTAAAGAAACTCTGTCGTTCTACTTCCGGCGTGACTGCAAGTATGGTGTTCTTTATCCTTTCGGGCAGCTTTTCAAAAATCCCACCCGGTGAAAAAGTCTTTTTAATATTATTTTCAGTTGGGAAAATATGCATTGTTACATCACCATCCTCTCTTACGCTCGTTATCCAAAGTGAATGACGAGGGCTTTCCAAATCAGATTTTATACCTTCAATAGTTCGCATTAGCAATTCCTTTATCGGTTCCGGTTGCTTTTCAATTCCAAACCTTAAAAGATCAAGCATTTCATCACCCATCGTTTTAACCTTCTTTTCTTCTACTTCCTCCTTCTTTTCAATGCTTTCCATAACTTATCACATCCCAGAAATTTTGACTAGTCTGCATTACCTTTTTACGTTGAAAATCAATAGCATCAAATAAACTCACAGACAAGCTCTTTTTCGCTAATTCCTTTAGGAAACCGAAGGCCCTTTCAACATCACTTTTAGTAACAAAACCCCTCTCAAACCAATAAGACAAAACACCAAACATCCTATCCTTTATCAACTCGAAAACCTCAGGGGCATCCGTAATATGAATATGACCGACTGTTTTGAAACCTTTCCCTCTGCCTAGACCTCGCTGGATTATGCCAAATGTCTTGGGCCCAAAGGCCGGAACTTTGGCCCAAGAGTTGATCGCCATTGGACGGCCGCATAGCGCGCAGTAGACGCTGATGACGGGCATTTTGCTAGCTTAATTATAGGCTAACTAGCTTATAAGGCTAGCCTTTAGGGCGTAGGTATAGTAGCCCGGGGCGGAGGCAAGACCAAGAGGATCCTCCCGTCTG
>WUQU01000511.1 GCA_009889605.1 Candidatus Bathyarchaeota archaeon
ACTTGAAAATAAGCTGCAAAACTCCTACTATTGGTTGCCTCCTGCCTCAACAATTGACGTGCCTTCTTTCTTTCTAACATTATATAATAAATCTGCTGCATCTTCAATCTCATGGTGATGGGTTATGACAATCATCTGTGGGATGATTCTGCCGCCTTCCTTGAAGAAGGAGTTTAAGATGTTGACGAGTTCTTTCCGTCTTTCCTCGTCCAGATGGGTTGTGGGTTCGTCCATAATGATGGTTTCAACTTTGCTTGACGGCAGTCTGGCTATGGCTAATCTTAGGGCTATTGCAAGGGCTACTCTTTCGCCGCCGCTTATCTGGTCTATTGTTTGGACGCCGGCGGGTCCTATAACTGAAATGTCATAGTCATCGTTGATTTGGACATCTGAGAATTCCAAGTTGAACCTTTCAAAGAAGTCCCTTGTTATCTTCTCTAAAAGGGGCCTTGACCTTGCTCTGATTAGCCTTTGAAGCCCGTCTTTGTGGAAAGCGCCTCTAATGCTTTCAAGGATTCTGATGAACTCTTCAACCGTGGCTTTTTCCTTTTCTTTTTCTAAAAGCTGTTTCAGCTCACTTTCATATTTTTCCTTTTCTTCGCCCTTATTCTTAATTTCAGTTTTTAATCTGACAACTTCTGCAGTTGCCTTGTTTTTTTCCTGTTCCTTGCTTTCAAATGCTTTTTGCTGTTCCTTATGAAAAATCTCATCATAAGCAAGTTCTTTGATGTCAGCCAAAACCTTTTCAAGAGCAAAATTTTTTTCAGCTAATTCTCGCTTTAAATCTTGCACTTCACCCAGCAGAGAATCCTTCTTTTTTGCTAACGGTTCATTCCTGTCAAACTCCTCTTTTCTGTTCCGCAATTCCGCTAATTCTTGCTCTGGATTCTCCGGCCTATATCCGAGTTTACCTATTAAGCCTTCAATTTCCTTTGAAACCGTATTAATCTCTTCGTTGAGCCTGTCAAGGTTGGCTTCAATTTCTTCTTTTGATGGCCATCTTATAATTTCGCGCCTTGCCGCTTCATAATCTTGATAAGCATCCTCAATTTCCACAACTTCCTTTTCAAGATTCATTATTTCACCGTCAATTTTCTTTAACGCCTCAACTTTACGCTTCAGTTCGTCTATCTCAGACTGTTTCTGAAGGATATCCGCTTTTAACTCCTCAATCTCACCGGTAATATCCTTGATTTCCCTCAGATTAATTGAAGCTAATTTTTCAAGGCTTTTTTCGCACTTTTTCTTTTCAGCATCAATGGTTCTGAGTTCGCCTTCAAGCCTGCCGATTTTTTCGTGGCTTTCGCTGCGAATATTCTCAAATTCTTGTTGAAGCATTGCCCTATGTTTGGGAGTTAATTCTCGCCCGCAAATGGGGCATACATCAGCCTCAGATATTTTGGATAATTTAAACTCAATATCCTTGATCTGGCCTTTGACCCTTCCAATTTCTTGTTTTATTCTGTCAGCTTTTTCCTCTAACTCGCTCTTTAACATCTCAAATTCACCTTTCTTGGTTGCCAGAACTGACTCGGCGGTTTCTTGAGTTACTTTCTCTCCGAGAGCCTGCGAGTATTCCTCCAACTTTTGTAAAATGTCTTTTAATTTTTTGTCTCGTTTTTTTAGGTCGGTTTGAAGCTGCTTTTCCACTCTTGTAAGTTCTTCTTTGGCCCCTTCGTAGTTTTTCCTTTCTTCTCTCTTTTGCTTAAGAAGTGCGCTCTTCTTAAGATAGGCCTTATAAGATTCCTCATTCTTGCTCAATGCTTCCTTTAAGCTTTCTACACGTTCAAGTTTTTGATGCTCTAAATCCATTTCTTTCTCTTTTTCATTCATTTTCCTAAGTAGGTTCAGATAATTGTCCATTAAAGGAAGCTTTACCAAAACCGATTTAAGTGATTCCACTTTGGCGAAGGCCATTTCAGCTTCTGTCAGCTCAGCTTCTTTCCTCTTCAAGTTTTCGTCTAAACTTGAGATTTTAGTTTCTAAAACACCCTTTTGGGAGTTCAGCCCGATAAAAATTTCCTTCTTGTGATCAAGCTCTCTCAGCTTGGCTTCAAGGATTTCTATTTCGCTTTCAATATCGCTAAGCCTTTTATTTTCCGCCTCAAGTTTTGCCTTTAAACTTTCTAACTCTGAGCTTAAGCTTTGGATTTGGTTTTCAACCTCAGGCTTTCTTTTAAGTTCCCCGCTTAGTTTGGAAGCGATGTTTTGATATTCGTTCACCACTTCCCTCATGTGCTGATAAGCCTTTTCAAGATATTCAATGCCGAGAAGCTTTGAGATTATTTGTTTTCTATCTGCAGGAGTTGTGGTGACAAGCCTTTCAATTTCTCCCTGTTGAACATAAACGGATTGCATGAAAAGAGTTTCGTCAAGGCCTGTGAGTTTCTTAACCTCTGAAGTTATTACTTGTCCGCCGCCTCTGGCAATAATGGATTTTTCATCGCCCTGAAGTTTGAATAGGACACCTTTCGCCTGTTTCTTTTTTCGGTCAATATCCCACTCAACTGAATAGCTTACTCCGCCCTCGTTAAACTCTACAACAACCTTTGATTTTTCAGCGCCTCTGTGAACAAGGTTTTCATTCTTTCCTCTACTGTGAACATTGAAAAGTCCAAAGCTTATAGCGTCTAAAATTGAGGTTTTTCCCGCCCCATTAGGACCGGTGATAACGTTTATTCCGTAATCGAACTCCAACTCGCTGCTTTTATGCGAAATAAAATTTTCAAGGTTAACTCTCTTTAACAGCACCTTGTTTCATCCTCCTATAATATTCCTCAGCAATGTTTTTCGCTTCTTCAACATCTCCAAACCGTAAAACTTTGAAGAGTTCATAGCCGAACTCCGCGACTTTTTCATCTTTCAAATATTCCTTCAAAAGCACATTTACGTTGACTCCGCCAGGCTTCAGCTCAAAAAGCCTATTTTCAGACTCCTCAATAATCTGCGATCGGAAATGCAAAACTTTTCCGGATAAAACCTCGTTTAAGGCTTGTTGAACCCTCTGTCTATCAACCTCCTTTCCTTCAACAACTACATGCGCTATTGGAGGTTTTGGATAATTTTCAAGGGAATCTGCAAATTCTCTAAGCTGCTTATCAAAATCGGCGTAGTTTATTTTCGCCTTCAACTGTGGCCTAACCTTTTCAAGGTTGACTTCCCTAATGCTTACTTTGTCGCTGTCAAGGTCTACAATGTAAAAGCCCTTACCATGCTTCTCCCATTCGCTAATCTCGTTACTTCTAAAAATTTCAGTGGAGCCAGAATAGGCAAGCATTCCATTGCCAAAGGATGCTTGCACCCTATTATGGAGGTGCCCCATAGCATAGTACTTGAAATTCCTTGGCAACTCATCCATTCGTAACTCGAAAGCCTCTTCAAGCCCAAAAAATCTGTCGATAGCCTGGTGTAAAGCTAATATGCTTACAGGATAATTGGCAGCGACGGAATCAAGCTTCTTCAACTCTTCAACAAGTAAATCTCTATATCGGCGTCCAACATGGGATGTTCCCGCAACCAAAACGTCCTGTCCATTTAGATGTAATATTTGATGTTCTCCGCCGACGAGGCCTAAAATCTGAATTCTATCATCAAATAGTCTTTGCGGAGGCATACCCCGACGCTTCGGCGTATCATGATCGCCTAATATTGAAAAAACCTTTGTCTTTCCCTCAAGCTTGGCAAGAAACCTTTTAAAGGCGTAGTATGTTTGAGCCGTTGGCCTCGGCGAATCGAAAAGGTCGCCGCTGTGAACAACTATTTCAGCGCGTTCTTCAAGGATTTTGTCAGCTATCTCATCTATGACGTTGTAAATATCTTGCTCTCGTTCGTCAAGGTTATACTGCCTAAAACCCAGATGGGTGTCTGCTACATGGGCAACTCTAACCATTAACGGTCACCATCAGCCAAGAATTCCCTTCAACTCATCTCTCAGCTTTTGGATTTCTTTTTCGCCTTTACTTTCGCTTCCAACAGTTAAGGCCTCCCTTAATTTACCCACAATATCAATGTCAGCTCCGCCTTCCCGGGTTTTTCGCTTCTTAACCCTAACCATAACAGGAGCTCTGGTCATTTCGCCGACAATAACGGCTTCGCCTA
>WUQU01000512.1 GCA_009889605.1 Candidatus Bathyarchaeota archaeon
GTCAATATGTTTTTTCTGTTCTACTGCCAGCATCATGTCTATCTGAAACATTGACAGTGGAAAGGTAACAAAGAACAAAAGTACAAAAGCGAACAATATCATTGCAGCACCATCATGGTTATTCAATATTCTTTTTGCTGATAGAGACATATGGGCCAACAGTTGCCTGAACAGTATCATTTGAGAGCCCTCCAGCTTTGATGAGAACTATGCGTTTCATTGTAAGTGGAACGGTGATTTTCAGAGCCACTTCTTCGCCGAACTCTACCGGGTACGGGGTATAATCGATTTTAGCTCTGGAGACATCGAACCCGGCGCTGGCAAGGTCGTTGAGCAAACTGCCATAATCTTCTGCGGTCAGTCCCCCTGTTGTTTCCATTTTGATAATGTATGTTTTTGCGATCTCATCGAGTCTTGAATACTTATGCAAATCAAGGAACATTAGTATGGGGTTGAGAGAAAGCGATATCAAAACAGGCAGAGCAATCAGTGCACCTATCAACTCTGCATTGCCCTTTTTACTGCTCAGGAATAGTTTTAGCACTGCTAAATCACCTCTTTGAAAAAGAAAGGAGGAAAAGCAGGGCAGAGAAAGTGCCCTGCCTTATTGAATCTGGTTGAGATAGTTAAGGTTGTTGTTAAGTTTACTGTTCAAAGTGTTATAACCTGTACCCAGAGTGGAACCAATGTTCTGTAATGGCCTGCCAAGTACGAAAACAACGAAGATTAACAGAAATGCAACACCAATCACTTCTGACATACCATTCTGGTCGTTCCAGAAAGTTCTTACAGCAGCAAGTATCTTTTTAAACATCTATGTTTCCCCCTTTCTTCATTGAATTTGGTTAAGGTAGTTAAGGTTGCTGTTCAACTTGTTATTAAGGGTGTTGTAACCCGTGCCCAGGGTGGAACCGATATTTTGTAATGGCCTGCCAAGTACGAAAACTACGAAAATGAGCAGAAAAGCAACACCAACGACTTCTGCCATGCCGGTTTTATCCTTTACAAATTGTTTTAGGACTTCTAAGAATTTTACAAACATGCGCACATACCTCCTAAACTAAAGTTTTTTAGTGTATTACAATGGCTTTGAGCCATTGTAGGCATTTACAATCTTCAAAAGAGCAACTAGCATCTCAAGAGGTGTGAACAGAGTAACTTTGCTGCCATTTTGTGCGACCCAGTTTACGCCGACTTCGGCAATTTTGAGTTCCAGGAGTTTTGCTCTTAAGAGTATTTCAACGTCAAATACGTACCTCTTGGCTACCAGTGGGTCACTGAACAGGATTTTAGCCGCGTCTGTTCTGAAAAATTTCAAACCACACTGTGTATCTCTTATCCCCAGTTGTAGAATTTCTTGTACAATTTTCGAATAGATTTTGCTTATTAGATTTCTGAACATTGAACGCTGGACAGTGGAATCTGGCATAGAACGTGAAGCAACCACAACTTCGTACTCATTGAGTTTTTCAATCAGTCTACTCCACTGTTCTGGTGACACACTCAGGTCAGCATCTGTAAATCCTACAAAGTCAGGTGTTGGCTTTAAATTTAGAGCTTTTAAAACGCCCGCCCTTACGGCAAACCCCTTCCCCATGTTTCTGGGTAGTTTTACAACATGCCAGCCAAGGATTTCTCCAATCCTATGTGTTCTGTCGATTGACCCATCATCTACGAGTATTATTTCGTACTGTTTTGTGAGTTCAAGGTAGCGAGGAAACAGTTGACTCATCCTGAAAAATTCGTTATATGCCGGTATTACTATTGCTCCTCTCATGTAAATCACTTCCTATTTTTTACTATTGCCAGAAGCGAAAGTCCTGCTGGCAAGATGGGCAGCAGATAATACTCCAGGGAAAGTATAAAAAACAGCAAGTGGTTGAGAATATCCGGTACCTGTTTAAGATTGTTTTTGCCTTTTGTGATTAATCTGTACAAGATTTCTGCCGGGAACAGCAATGAGTTGTAGTAGTATATTTTGCAGTCAAAATTCCCGAGCAGGTCTTTAAGTTGTTTTTTCGTGTATCTTCTGTAGTGTCCGCACACTCTGTCATGTTCAGAAAACAGCCACGGATGTGCCGGGACAGTAATTATTGCAATACCATTGTCTTTGAGATTGTCCTGCAGATAGCGAAGGATTATCCTGTCATCTTCTAAGTGTTCCAGCACGTCCAGAGCAAGAATGACGTCGTATTTGTCAGTTAACTTTACATCTTCAATACGTGCTTTGATGATACCGGAGCTGTTAACTTCTGCATTTGGGTCGATTCCGGTGTACTGGTAGAATCTTGAAAAGTATGCAGGACCACATCCAATGTCAAGTACCCTTGGGGTATAAGGCGTGTTGACATACTTTTGTATAAGTTTGTGTACTATTCTGTACTTTCCCAGAAACCACCAGTGCGTATCATAAAGTGTATTTGTTTTAACCAGTTCTTCTTTTACCAGACAAATTCACCACCTTTTTGCATGTGAGGGAAGCGGGTAGATTATTTTACTTGCCGAGAGTGACAACTGTACCAGGTGGTAAAAAGACTATTTTACCGGGTTTTACCGGGCTGGGTATAACCGGCACAGGTACAACGGGTTTAAGTGGTTCAATGGGTTTAACTGGTTCAATGGGTTTAATGGGTTTAATTGGTCGTGGTTTGACCGGTTTTTCGGGAATGCCAACAGTTGCTGCAAAAGCTGTTGCAACAATGAACGACATTATGAATGCTATAACCAGCAGAATTACTAATAATTTTTTCTTCATGTACAAACACCTCCGTTATTTATTTTGAGCCTGCTTCCCTATTTGACTACTGGGTTAGGGGACTTCAAACAGGATGGTATATCTGTCACTGTAAAGCACCTTATAATGTATTGCTTTCAGATACTGCACCACTGGAGACTGAATTCCTACCCACACATACCTGGCATTGAGTTTCTGGATGAATTTTTCTGGAGGTGTTTTAAGTTGCAGGAAATCAAAGTACTGTTTTGTGTAATCCGGGCTGGCAAAGTAGTACATATCTGCTCTGCTGTCGACAGAGCATTTTATATTCCTGAATATCAGGTATGCACCAAGGTCGTAGTCATTCAGGATTCTGTCCGTGTATCCATGTTGTTGCATAAAATCCACTGCTTTGAATATTTTAGCCCATTCCTGATTTAGCATAGTTTTTTCATCCACAAATTTTAAATTGTTGATGTTTATACTGAGCAAGAAGGTTACAACAAGTACGAGAACAAAAGCACTGAGCCATTTTTCTTCATGTTTTTCCGCTTTTTTTGCCTGACACGCAATAGCGAATATCAAACCCACAAATACAATGTTCCTTATTGCACTCAAAATCATGGCAAGACCTACTAAAAATACTGGCAGGGTATTCCATAATTTTTGTTCACGTCCAGACAGAATTATGAATGCTGCAACCCATGCAAGGACAGTTGCAAGAAGCAGAGTATCGTGAAAGTTTGGCGAGTACCATTCGGCAATATTGTCTGTAAGCATTCTTGCAGTTGTAAGTTTGAAAAAGAAGTAATAAGTTCCTATGTGATGCGGACTTATCAGTGAAGCGGGCAGTGCTACTGCAGCAGGTTTTATTGCTTCCTTGTACTTTTTTGTTTCTACAGCTTTTAACGCTGCGAACAATCCCACGAGGAAAACACCGAGGACTACTGATGAATGTACATTAGCCCACAGCACGAATATCAAAGCCAGCACTACTAACTGTTTCGTGTTGAGTTTGCCCTGCCTGATAATTAACATTGTTACTGTGAACAAAAGCACGGCCAGTACATGTGGACGTGCTACGAAATATCCGTATATTCCCCAGCCCACAACTGCAGTGATTACAAACAGTATTCTGCCCGGTAGGTTGTTGATGACAAAAAAGCTGATAAACAGGATTGAGGCGAGGATTATTACGTTGCTCCAAAATAGTCCTGCAAAGCCGAAGTATTTGTATATCAAGTAGGAAATGACTTCCCAGAGCCATTCATGTGAGTACCAGTGTACGCCCGGCATTGTCCACGAAAACACATCGTGGGTCAGAATTGTTCTATGTTTTACCATGTATTCACCTGCTTTTAAGTGCCACAGCGTATCGTTTTGTATGAACCATGCCAGGCGCATTATGCCAGTAAGGTATGCAAGAACCAAACACGCAGCAGCAAGCACAACTGTATGGACATGCTTGAAACTGTCCTGTTTCTGCATCTTTTTTTCTCTCCTTTTTCATTTGAAAAACTCTATCATGCTTTGCATTATTAGTCTGTAGATGGGAGCGAAGTATACGAGCATGGCAGCGAACAGAACGATTGCGACAGCGACTGTGGAGTATGTTGTTACCGATTCTTTTCGTCTTGCGAGGTAGTCGTTTGTTCTCAGGTTTTGCATGTTTGTAAAGGTTTCAAGTGATATTAGAGCACTTGTTCCTACCTTTTCGACTTCTTTCAGAGCAGTTTTGAATAGTTTCAGTTCAGGTGAGGCAATAACAGTTTCTATTTCTGACAGTGCCTGGTCAATATCACGTGTTTTGATGTATACTGCGCCTGCACGTTTTAGAGCTTCACTAAGTTTTTTGTGCTTAACGGTTTCTGCGCAGGAGTAAAATATTTTTTCAGCCGGCACGTTTGATTTGATACCTATTTCGAACAACGTAGCGATGGTGGTGAGGTATCTTTCGGTTTTTTTGTTCATGGATTTTATTAAGGTTGTGGGCAGGGCATAGCCGAGCGCACCGAACCCTGCAGCTCCTACTGCGCCGAGCGGATACGAGCCCGTCCACCATGCCGAGATAAAGAATCCTGCTACACTCATAACCATTGCGAGGATAATTTGAAGTTTTGACTGTACTTTGTTTGCTTCAGCTGAAACGGGCAGGATACGCCTGTGTATCCGGTACACAGCAACCAGTGATATTCCCGCAGTTGTAGCTGCCGCAACAGCCAAAACCTGCACAAAGGATAGAATACCCGCTATAGTGTCGATATACATCTTTTTCTCCTGCTCCTTTTCTGCTGGCTTCTGAAAAAAATAAAAAAACCACAGAGCCTGCACAGCCCTGTGGTTTTATTTTTACATTTTTGTAGACGTATTTTGGATACAGTTTTGCTAGTTATTTTTATTATACAGCAAAATCGAAATTTTTGCAATATCTAATCGTTTAGCCAGCCCAGGAGCATTTTGGCTATAGCTACTGCTGTTGTGTTTGCGATAAGTGTAAAAAGTATGGTAATTGGGGATATTTGTTTCACGATATCGGTAGTTTCGAGAGCGTTGGATGTAAGGTAGGTTGCGAGAACTATCATAGCACCGATAATAGCGATCGATACTGTAACTGTTCCGCGCAGCTGGCTTCTTATTTTTTCCTGTTCCGTTTCACGTGCTATGATTTGTGTTGCTACATTTACGATATCTGCACCTGACTCGTCGGCGTAATATACCAGCATTAGGAAATTCGTGTAGCTTGGTATATCGATTTCTTCACTTATTTTTCTAAACAGCTGTTCATATGTGAGTCTGCCTTTTTCGTACAGGTAGAGGTTGCTGAGTATTATGGTTTTTACCGGATCGTTGATGTAATTGCATGCTTCGTAGAGTGTTTTGAGTGCATTGCCAAACACGGCGTATGCACTTGCGAAGACCGAGGCAAAGTGTATGAACTGGCTTTGCAGTTTGTTTTTGCAGTATGCAACGAGTATTTCCCACACGAAATACAGCATTATGAACGTAAGCAGCCCCAGAGTGGCTGCTTTGTATAAATTGAATTTCAGGTTCAGTATGAACACGATTATGCTGGCAGCACACTGCACTGCAAAATATGCTTCAAAGAAGAACAGTTGATTGATGACTGTACGCAGGTATTTTTCCTGTGTTTTGAAGTACCTATACACTTGTTTTAGCATATTCCAGTTCGCCCCGCTTCACGTTGTAGATTTCTTTGAGCTTAAAGTTTTTGACGTAGAGGATGTAATCTATTGAATTTTGGAGTACTTTTTGCAAAAAATCTGCTGGCAGGTCGGTATTGGCCATTTTCATGAGCATTATGAGTTTTGGGATTGTTTCATCGCTGGAGTTTGTGTGCACGGTTGTCATAGACCCGTTCATGCCCGAGTATACTGCGAATACCCATTCATAAGCCTCTTTACCTTTGATTTCGCCTATTATTATCCTGTTCAGGGTTTCCAGCAGTCCTATTTTTGTGAGTTCGAACAGGGTATACTGTTTGAGCCATGGCTGCAGTTCTGATGTTCGCATGACTTCAACAAAACTGTTTGGGTGTATTCTTGGTATTTCGAATGTTTCCTGGATGATGGCATATCTTTCGTGTTCGGGTATTTCACGGATGAGTGCTGCAAGCAATGTAGTTTTACCACTGCTGGGTGGTCCTGATATTACCATTGATTTTCTTTCTTTTACCATGGTAGCAAGCTGCCCGGAAAGTTCTTTGCTGAGCATTCCATCTTCTACAAGGTCGTCGAGTGTTTTGTACGTTGGTGGTTTTCGGATGTGCAGCATTGGTGAGTGTACACTGATTGATTCCAGGGTTGCTACTATTCGCAGGTTGTATCTTGGGTCTGTTACGATAACTTTTGCTTCGTTTTCATTTATTCTTCCGCCGTTCATGATTACTATTCTTTTTACAAACTCGCGCAATCTTTTATTTGATTTGAAATCAATATTGAGTCTTGTATCTTTTCCTTTTTTTCTGACGGCTACAAAGTCGGGTGCGTTGATGAATATATCAGTGACTTCAGGGTCTTCGATGTAATCCTGGAACGGGCCATACTGAAAAAGATTCTGGATAACCTGTTTGGGAGTGATATTTGTGTAACCAAGGTCAGTGATGATACTTTGTATGTCCGGAATGAGTGCAAACGGGTCAGTATTTTCGAGTACTATACCGGGTTTACGTTTCAAAAGCTGTTCTATGATTTCTGTTATTCTTTCTTCCATGAGTGCTTCATCAATGTTTTCATCTTTTACTGTGTATGCGTAAGGATTTATTATCAATTGTTATCAACCTCCTTTGTTATCAGGAGTTCAACGAGTTTTTTAACTGTGTTCAAGTATTTTTTTCCGCCGGCACCTGCAAAATTTACTCCGTTCAGTTCACACAGTTCACGTACTGTTGCAGCGTCCAGTTCAGTTGTCCAGCCATCTTCTATGAGGTATACATACACCTTTGATTTATCTATGCCCCATGCAGTTGCAGTGAAGTTAATCAATTCCAGAGTTCTAATCACGTCTGTTTTTGTTGGTTTGACAGGTACGATGAGTTTGTCTGATTTAGCAAACGTAACTGCGGCACCTGATGTAGTTATTCCGCCCCCACCATGGATGACTATAAAGTGCATGTACTCCTGCAGAAGGTTCACAAGAGTTGTCAGGTGTTTATCGGTTACCTTGAGACTGTTGCGGATGGTGATACCGCTGAACACTTTTATCCCATCTACATCTGCAAGCAGTTCGTCAAGTTTCTTTCTTGTCAGTTCACCAAGGTTGATTAGTCGTGTGAGGTATTCAATGTGTGTCTCACGTGTTTTTAAAATATCGCAAATTCGTGGAGTAATTTCTTCAAAGTCGAGCAGTGCAATTGTGGGTGTTTTGGAATGTGGTTTTAATGCACGTGCGAGTTCGACTGCAAACTCTGCTGTCGGATAGCCAGAGTTCACTGCCCAGACACCTATTGTTTGTGAGCGAACCACCACAGGTTTTTCAACTTCCACAACCTTTTCTTTTTCGACCACTTTTTCCACTACTTTTTCGACTGGTACTTCGACAACTTTTTCAATTACTTCTGTCTGTGTCTGTTGCTGCTGTTTTTGTTCTTCTGCCGACCCACCGCTTGACAGTAATGGTTGTCTGTCAGAGATTGTAAGTTTGATATCTTCTGCGCCGCTTACCTTGAGGAACAGTTTTGATACATCTTTGAATGTTCTGGGATTGTTCAGGGTATCTACGACATCATCGCAGGTCACACTGCCACTCAGGATATCATACACTCCCAGTAGAAGCAGGTATTTGACCATGCTTGGGTTGTCGTCTATGTCAGGTACGATGAATATCAGTCTTGTACCATTTTCACGGAGTTTGAAGGCAAGTTCTTCGAGCTGGACAGCACCTGGCAGCAGTTTTGATAAAATTACTGTATCATGTTGTTCTTTTAGCAAGAATTCTCTGTAGTACACAACAACAGAGTTTTCTATTTTCTTTTGCAGTTCTTCATCAAACGTGCTGATTCCAGTAGCTATTGCTATCTTACTCAATACGATCACCTCCGAAAAAAGATAAAAGCCTCTGGTGGCTTTTTAGCCAGCCAGAGGCTGCTGTCATGGGCTAATTCAGTATTTCTGTACCAAATGCGAGCGACCCTTTGATGTAGACAGGTACTTCAACTTCCTTGACTGTGTCAGTACCGTCTGCGTTCTTCTTGTATGCTCTGACTTTTATCCAGACGGTATCGCCGACACGCAAATATGATACTCTGCCGTAGAGTGATTCCATTAAACTGCGGTTGAAGGTGGTGCTTGGATAATCGGTCCATTTATATGCTCCTGTGAACAGGTTCTTGTTGTAACCGGTGTAACTGTTGTAGTGCGAAATTGGAAACTGCAGTTGCAGAGCAACTACATACGGGTTAAGTGTTTTTGTCGGGTCGTCTTTGCGTGGTATTTTACCACGTCGTTCAGCAGGGTTTGTAATGTCGACTGATACCCATTCTTTTGTGTTATTTGAGCTTGATTTGATA
>WUQU01000513.1 GCA_009889605.1 Candidatus Bathyarchaeota archaeon
TGAAAGCACCCCTGCTGTCCTCCTAAGGCCTAAGGCTTGAAATCTGAAAATACATAGCCAAACCAAGAACCTTAAAGCCTAACGCAACCCTGTTCCCCTCAAAAAGCCTCAGCCCCTCAACCAAACACTTAACGCCAAACAAAAAGAAAACAAATAAAACCTACAACTTAAAACTTAAGTTGCCACGTCTCAGCTAATCAATTAAATACAAAGCTGCACAAAATATAAACGGTGAATATAATGCCTGTTACTTTGTATCCCAAAATCAAACTATGGTTTGTTAATGAGAATAATGAAGCAGTCTTAGGAGAGGGTCTTGTAAATCTTTTAGGCGCTATTGAAAAGCATGGCTCTATCCTTGTTGCCTCCAAAAATTTAGAAATGTCTTATAGATATGCTCTCCACAGAATTTCGCTTGCAGAAAAACGTTTAGGATTTAAAATTGTTAAAAGAAATCGTGGGGGAGTTGCCGGAGGATCTTCAGAATTAACAGTAGAAGGAAAGAGACTTATTGAAATGTATTTAAAAATTGAGGAAAAGTGGAAAAATTCCTAAAAAACCATATGTGTGAGTCCAAAAGTACGTAATGCAACAAATTGTTCAATTGCCATCTTCAAAATGTTTTAGCAGTTTTATGATTATCTGCTTACGGTTCCTTAAAATTTGGCGTCACTTATCCTTTTCAGAAATTGTTTGAAAATTTTTCGTTGTCTATGATTTTGATGCTGCTTACTTGTGATGGCGTGCCCAAATAAGTGATTCAGGAAACACTTAAGGGTAAGTCTTAAAAGGGCTATCTCTTTAGCACTTTTAGCAAGCTCCAGAACACGGGCATTGCACACGCTTCAGAAAAGTTTGCCTTTAAAACGCAAAGCTTTTTATACCGATATTACAAATTTATAACATCGCCAAATAACAATCCCTCGCAGGTGTAGAAGGAATGGAAGACGTAATTAACCTGGCCACAGCCCTTCACGGGCATCTCTCTCCTGGAGTAGTTCTTGGAATTCGAATGGGCCAAATTGGCTTGGAGAAGCTAGGGCTTCCTAAAGGCGACAAGAGACTTTTCGCAGTGGTAGAGACAACCTTATGCCTAGCTGATGGTGTTCAAGCAAGCACCGGCTGTACAGCAGGGCATGATTCACTGCACATCCAAGATTTTGGGAAGCTCGCAATATGCCTTGTAAGATCAGACACAAAAAAGGGAGTGAGGTTAACCTTAAAGCAGGAATCTTTACCACTCAATGTTAATGACTGGGTTATGCGGAAGAGAAAGTTTACTCACCACGAAGAACAAGAAATTAACAGAGAAATGTTAAGTTTAGACGAGTCCTTTTTTAAGATTGAGGAAGTTACTGTTGAACCTTTTTCAGAATTTAGCGAAGCCGGAATAGTCCAATGCAGCATTTGTGGCGAATTGGTCGTTGAAGATAAAACAGTAAAGGCAAAAGGTAAAACCCTTTGCAGATCATGTTCCGGCGCGGGCTACTACACGCCGTGTAATCCTCGCCTAGTTTAATTAGTAGCATGGGAGGTTATATGGGAGGTTATTTGTGATATGCGGAAAAGCCTTCTGGTTCTAACAATTGCCATTCTATTGATGGTTGCTTTTGCGGCAATTTACTTAATTTGGCAAAATCCAAGCGCCGAAGAAGGCTACATAACAGTTACCGACGCGTTAGGCCGCACTGTCCAGATAAAGACGCCCATAAACAAGGTGATAATAACAGGCAAGGGTTCTTGGCCCATTATAACAGTAGCATACATGTTTCCAAACGCTAAGAATTTACTTTACGCCATAAGTGGCAACATGAATGTTTCGCTATTCAGAATGATTGACCCCGACATGACATCTAAAATAGTTACAACTCCAGCAGAGGACCTCGGTGCAGAGGAGCTGGCTAAAA